>NZ_JAMZBE010000138.1:0-9685 GCF_024158645.1 Halomonas sp. 707B3 | reverse complement strand
AGTAGTCGGTGGCAAGCCATGCCGTTACCGATAATGACAAGGTGTTCGTTCGGTGAGCACCGGGAAGCGGTTTCCATAGGTAGCTCCTGTGGTTGAAACGTAATGTTCAGCAAATAAAAAAACGCCCCTGACACAGCCCTTTCAAGAAGGGGGTATCAGGGGCGTCGTTGCCCGTTGGCGTCGTTGATAACGCACAGCAACCGCCGTTGGCTGCCGAACGGTCTTATCTTACGGTGAGCAAAAAGCCCGCCAGCTTTTGCCGTCAGTGGATTTAATTCAGCCTAATCAGCGTATTAAGCGTTTTTGAGGAGGCGGCAGGCCGCTCATGGTTAGCTAGGCTTGCCCCACGTTGGTGCTTAAGCGGCGGTTGATGCACTCTCTTCAACCGATTATTCGACAAAGGGCATGCCTTTCGCGAAAAGTAGAAATGCAGGATTCTTTTATAAATTATTGTTTATTAAGTATTTTAATGGTTTTAGCGCAGCGTGGCGCAGGGTTTGCAGTTATTCCAGTAACAAGCAACAACGGCTCAGTGCAGGGTCTTTGCCCATAACGATCACAACGACTAATTGCGTCGAATAATACCAACTGCAGCAAATCACTGATGAGTACGGCACCCGGTAAGCGGTGCCCCTGAGACAACGGCGTCCAGGCAGGCTTCTTTCGAGGCTGGCTTGGGCGCTTTTTGCTTTTTAACGCCGGAGGAAACTGCCATGCCACAGGCCAATCGGCTCGCCCGAACCACCTGCCCCTACTGCGGCGTCGGCTGCGGCGTTACCGCCACGCTGGAGAACGGGCAGCTCATCGCCGTCGAAGGAGACCGCGAGCACCCAGCTAATTACGGCCGCCTGTGCGTAAAAGGCACCGCGCTGCACGAAACCTTGGGCGAGCAGGGGAGGTTGCTCAAGCCGCGCGTGGACGGCAAAGAGGTTTCTTGGGAGCAGGCGCTCACCACCACCGCCGAACGCTTGCAGGCGCAGCGTAGTGCCCATGGCCCGCAGTCGGTGGCGGCATATTTATCTGGCCAGTTATTAACCGAAGATTATTACGTTGCCAACAAGCTGTTTAAAGGCTTCTTGGGCACCCCTCACCTGGATACCAACTCGCGGCTCTGCATGGCGTCTGCCGTGGCGGGCTACAAGCGCGCCTTTGGGGCCGATGCGGTGCCCTGTAGCTATGAAGACCTCGAAGAGGCGGAGCTGGTAGTGCTGGTAGGGTCTAACCTTGCCTGGAATCATCCGGTGCTCTATCAGCGCTTGAAGGTAGCCAAAGAGCGCAACCCGCTGATGCGGGTCGTGGTGATCGACCCCCGAGTGACCGACACCTGCGAAATTGCAGATCTTTACTTAGGCATTCGTCCGGGCAGCGATGCTTACCTGTTTAACGGGCTGTTGGCGTGGATGGCTGACCACAAGCGCCTAGATAGCGTTTACCTGGAGCGCCACACCGAAGGGTTAGACGACGCGCTGAGTGCCGCTCGGCAGAATTCAGAAGAGAGTGCAAGCAGCGTGGAAGCCGTTGCCCGCGAGTGTGATGTGGACCCTGAGCGTCTGGAAACCTTCTACTACTGGTTTGCCAGCCAGCTGCACGTGGTCACGCTCTACTCACAGGGGGTGAATCAATCCTCCAGCGGTACCGATAAGTGCAACGCGATTATCAACTGCCACCTAGCGGGTGGGAAAATCGGCCTGCCGGGGGCGGGGCCGTTTTCGATCACCGGCCAGCCCAACGCCATGGGCGGGCGCGAAGTGGGTGGGTTGGCCAATCAACTGGCGGCGCATATGGATTACCACACGCCGGGCGCTCGTGAATTGGTCAGCCGCTTCTGGACCACAAAGCATTTAACCCCGGCACTGCCTGACGCCCCGGGTTACAAAGCGGTAGAGCTCTTTGATGCCATCGAGCGTGGCGAGATTACCGCCCTGTGGGTGATGGCGACCAATCCGGCGGTGAGCATGCCGGATGGGGAGAAAGTGCGCCGGGCGTTGGCAAAATGCCCGCTGGTGATCGTTTCGGAGTGCGTCGCCAATACCGACCTGCTGCCCTTTGCGGATATCGTGCTGCCCGCGTCGGGTTGGTCAGAGAAAGATGGCACGGTGACCAACTCAGAGCGGCGAGTTTCCCGCCAGCGGGGGATGCTGTCTCCTCCCGGAGAAGCGAAGCACGACTGGTGGATACTCTGTGAAGTGGCAAAACGCTTGGGCGTGGGGGAAGCCTTCGATTACACCCACCCGTGGGAGATTTTCGATGAGCATGCACGCCTCTCTGGCTATGAGAATAGCGGCGATACCCAGCGGCTGTTCGATATCTCAGGGCTGGCAGGCCTGGGCCAAGCGGCTTATGATGCGCTCGCACCGATCCAGTGGCCCGTGACTCAGCAGGCACCTCGCGGCACGGCAAGGCTGTTCGAAGATGGCCGGTTTGCTACAGCGAATGGCCGAGCCAAACTGCTGCCGATTACTCCGCGCCCACCGGCGCAGCCGCTGAGCGACGACTACCCGCTGCGCTTGAATACCGGTCGCGTGCGGGATCAGTGGCACACCATGACGCGTACCGCCCGTTCGCCGCGTTTGATGAACCACCGCGCCGAACCGTTCATGGAGCTGCACCCAGACGATGCGGCTCAGGCAGGCTTAACGGATCAAAGCTTGGCGACGTTGACCGCTACCGCCGGGGAGTACCGTGGGCGGGTGCGGGTTTCCAACGCCCAGCGCCGAGGCGAAGTGTTCGTGCCGATGCACTGGACCGACTGCTTTACCAAACAGGGGCGTAGCGGTGCACTGATTCAAGGGTATACCGACCCGCTCTCCGGGCAGCCGGAAGCCAAGCAGGGGGCGGTGGCGGTGAGCAAACTCCCCATTGCTTGGCAGGCGACGCTGCTGCTAGCCAACGAGTTTGATGCGCCACCATCGCCCTGGTGTCGCAGCGACTACTGGGCGCGCATTCCGATGGCAAGCTGCACCCGTTGGCAGCTAGCGGATAGCCAGCCGGTCAATGATTGGCTGGCGCAGGTGGAAGCGTGGTGCGGTGTTTCCGCCTCTCTGTGGTGTGACGACCCGGCAACGGGTAGGCTGCGCGCAGCGGGCGTGGTGAACGGGCGGCTGCGCTGGTGGTTGATGGTGGGCCCACCCGACGAGCTGCCTGGGCTTGCCTGGCTTGAAGCGCGCTTCAATGACGCTACCCTGGAGACACAGCACCGTAGACGCCTGCTGGCCGGGTGCGATGATGGCGCTGTCGATACTGGCCCGGTGGTGTGCAGCTGCCACCAAGTAGGCCAAGCCAGCATTGTGAAAGCGATTCATGCGGGCGATACCAGCGTTGAAGCGTTAGGCGCACGACTGGCCTGCGGCACCCAGTGCGGCAGTTGCCTACCCGAACTAAAAGCGATACTTGAAGAGGAGCGGCCCCATGCGCGCGCTAAGCAAACAGCTAACACAGAAGTGGCCTGAAGCGCTGTGGCGCTTGGGTCAGCGGGCTTGGGCGCCTTTTAGTCGCGACACGGGCACTCGGTTGCGCTTGCCACTAAGCGGTGCCTGCCACCCAGGAACCGTCTATTTGGTAGGTGCGGGCAGCGGCGATGTTGAACTGCTGACGTTAAAGGCCGCGCGATTGCTGATGCAAGCCGACGCGGTGGTGTATGACCGCCTTGTCGGTGACGAGGTGCTAGGGCTCATTCCTCCGGGCACCGAGCGCTACTATGTTGGCAAAGCCAACGGCCATCACAGCATGCCTCAGGCAGAAATTGGTGAGCTGATCGTCTCCCTGGCCCAGGCAGGCAAATCGGTAGTGCGCTTGAAGGGCGGCGACCCCGGCGTGTTTGGGCGTATGGGCGAGGAGCTAGCGGCTCTGGCAGAGGCCGGGCTGCCCGCGGAAATTGTGCCGGGTATTACCGCCGCCTCCGCCGCAGCGGCGGGGATGGGGATTCCCCTCACTGACCGCGGCCACGCCCAGCAGGTGCGTTTTATTACGGCGCAGCTGTGCCGGGAGGGCGGCATGCCGGACTGGGCGACGCTGGCGCGTCAAGACGAGACTCTGGTGTTCTACATGGGGCTCTCCAAAGTGGCCGCCATTTGCCACGGCCTGCGCCAAGCGGGCCTGCCCGATACGTGGCCTATCATGCTGGTGGCCAACGGCAGCCAGCCCGAGCAGCAGTCTCTAGTAGGCACGCTAGCCGATATGCCCGAACGCCTTGCCGCTCAGCCGCTGCCATCGCCCTGCCTCATTATGGTGGGCAGTGTGGTCAGTATGGTGGCCCATAGCCCTGCTGCAACGGGCGCACAGGCGCAGCATTGCCAGCAGGCCTGATAGCGGGAAGTCGTTTTTTTACGAAAGAATGTTAAAAGCCAGGGTTGAAGTCCTGGAGTGCTCTCCCCATATTTGTTAACACGCTATCAAATGAAGCAAAGGAGAGAAGGGATGCACAACGACGCTCCGAACCCCGGTTTTGGTACTTTTCGCTTGGAAGGCGACACGTTAACGAAGAGCATTCACGCGGCCCTGGAGGTGGGCTATCGCCATATCGATACCGCCCAGTTTTACGATAACGAAGCGGGCGTGGGAAAAGCGATTGCCTCTAGCAGCGTTCCCCGTGAAGAGATTTTTTTGACCACGAAAGTGTGGTTCGACAAGCTCGAACCCGCCGCGCTGAAGGCCAGCGTCGATGAAAGCCTGGAAAAGCTGGGCACCGACTATGTAGACCTGCTGCTTATCCATTGGCCGTCGCCGGATGATGCGGTGCCTATGGCGGACTACTTAACCGCCTTAAAAGAAGTGAAGCAGGCAGGCAAAGCGCACCATATCGGCGTGTCGAACTTTACCATTGCACAGCTCGATGAAGCGGTGGATATCTTAGGCGCTGGCGAGATCTTTACGAACCAGATTGAGGTTCACCCGTTCCTGCAAAATCGCCGGTTAGTGCAGCACTGCGAGAAATTAGGTATTAAAGTCACTGCCTTTATGCCGCTCGCCGTTGGCAAAGTGCTCGAAGAGCCTGCGCTGCAGCGCATTGCGGATGCACACGGGGTCAATCCGGCGCAAGTAACCTTGGCGTGGATCCATCAGCAGGGCTACCTGACCATTCCGTCGTCCACCAAGGCGCGCAACATTCAAAGCAATATCGATGCCTTCAAACTGACGCTGAGTGAGTCGGAAATGGCGCAGATTGGCGAGTTAGATCGTCATGAGCGCATTGCGAATCCAGATTTTGCTCCGCAGTGGGACGACCAACCGTTAGGTAGCTAGGAAAACGCTATCGTAAAACCGCTGCGCCAAGGGGAACTGTTGGCGCAGCGGGTGTTCCTAGGGGCGGTGGCTAACATTGGCCGCCCCGATAAGCTTCTCTTAATAAACCAGGAGTAGAGTGTGAAACAGCATAAGGTTCGCGATAACGCGCTGAAAGCCCAGTTACGCACCCCCATGTTCAAAATGCAGCAGCAAATGCCTAAGAAAGGCAAAGGCAGTTACTCACGTAAAGGGCGTCATGCACAGAAGGGGCCGTCTTCGCTTCGGGTTAGCGTCCTGAGAGGGCATCGCCAAGCCGCTTGAATCAGCGTTTTGGCGATGCCTTCCCCCCAGGCATCGCTGCAGGCAATTTGCCAGTCTGCAGACTCTCATCAGCTTTTGGCCGACCGCAAGGTCGGCTTTTTTATGTCAATTGGCCGCTTGCTCTACGGTAGAGATACTGCACACTTCCATGCGGTAACCCGATTGATACACGCTACGTAGGCGCAAGCCGTGCCTGCCATCCAGCTCTAATTTGCGGCGCAATCGGCTTACATGGGTATCAACTGTGCGCGTTGATACATCGCCTTTTATTCCCCATACCAGTTCCAGCAAATGCGCGCGGCTTAACAACTCACCCACTTTGGAAAAGAACAGGGTTGCCAATCGATACTCCCGCTCGGTTAGCTCAACAGTGTGGTCATCGACCTTAATAGTGTGCTCGTCGGTATTAATCGAAAACGCTCTGGGGCAGGTCGCTGAAGGGCGGGGAGTGTCGTAACCGGCACGCCGACCCAGCGCGCTGACACGCGCCAGAAACTCCTTAGGGCGCAGTGGTTTCGCTAGAAAATCATCGGCACCTTGTTCCAGTGCCTTTACCACGTCATCTTCCCCCTGACTTGCCGTAATAAACAGAATGGGTCCACGCCAACCGTCGTTTTGACGTAAATGGCTGACCACATCCATGCCGCAACCATCCGGCAGCCGCCAGTCAATAATTAGAAAGTCGAAGCGCTGCTCTTGCGTAGCTCGTCTTAGCTCACTTGCCCTACCAAACAGAGACACCTGATGCCCTGCAGAAAGCAGGCACTGCTCGATAAACGCTTGTTGGTCGAGATCATCTTCCAGCACGCCGATATGCATAGTGAATTACCTATTTTTTATCGTGTGATAAACCTCACACCAATGGGGGGAAAACTCACTCATTAATTCTAGTTGAGTTAGGGGGAGTGACACAAAGGTTTACAGTTAACGCTTAAGTCGTAGCGCTATAATTCGTTTACAACTAGGAGGTTAAAAATGTCTAAGCATATGATTAATAAAGCTATTCTTGTAGTGGTTAGTGCGTTTGTATGCAACATCGCGCAAGCGCTCGATTCGCCTACCGGCAGTGTCATTTTGAAAGTGACCGGCAACATTACCCAAACCAACGTGGGGAATGAAGCGCATTTCGATAAAGTCATGCTAGAAGCGTTAACGCAGCGTACCACTAACACCAGCACGCCTTGGCATGATGGCGTGGTGAGCTTTGAGGGGCCGCTGGGAAGGGCATTATTAGAAGCCGTGGGCGCTGAAGGGGAGCAGTTGAACGTGGTGGCGCTCAATGATTACTCCTCTATGGTGCCGGTCAGTGATTTTTACGATCATGAGGTCATCTTGGCCATGCGCGCAGATGGTCAACCGCTAAGAGTTCGCGATCATGGGCCGCTGTTTATCATTTATCCCTTCGATGAAAATCCTTCACTCTTGAACGAAGAGATCCTTACCCGCTCCGTATGGCAGGTTAAGCGAATAGAGGTCGAGTAACGGTCGCGTCTGCTAGGTAAACGCCATGTTGCCCATTTTGAGACACTACTTTTCGCGTCGTGTGAGGGTCGCCACTTTTTCAGCAATCCTCTTTTTTCTATCTGCCATTATTACGGGCGGAGTGATTTTCCAGCGGCAGCACGCCATCGAAAATAGGCTGTTGGAAAACCTCGTATGGGCAGGGTATCAATTCGATAGGGAGGTACGAGAGTTTCATCTGACGCTGGTGGATAGCCAGCTGGGCCACATGAGCAGCGAGGATTTGCTGCTGCGTTTTGAAATACTGTTTAGCCGGAAGACACTGTTTCAGCAGGGGGAAATCAACCTGGCAGTGTCTAAAATTGAGGGCGTGAATGCTCTGGTAGAACAAGCCGCCGCCGTAATCCATGACATCGACCACCTAATCGAGCCGCTTTGGGACGATGCCAGCGCCCTAAACAACGAGCTAATTCGTCAGGCAATGGACCACACGGTTCAACTGCAGCAAATTACCGGCACCATCTTGATAGAGACCAACGCGAGCGTGGCACGACTGCGCACACTAGAGCGTGAAAAGATGACGCAGCTCTACGGGCTGGCATTAATCATACTGCTCTCGTTGATGTTATCGGGCGGTCTATTGGTTCGCGCCCTGCTTATCGAAGGGAAGGTCAGCATTCGTAAGGCTCAAGCGCTAGGGGTGAAGAGCCGAGAGCTGAAAGAGACGGCCAAGCGCGCTGAAATCGCCAGCCAGGCCAAATCCCAGTTTATGGCAGTGATGAGCCATGAAATTCGCACGCCACTCAACGGTGTGGTGGGCATGGCCGACCTACTGAGTGAAGAAGTACATACTCCTAAAGCCCACGTTTACCTATCGGCACTCAAACGCAGTGCTGAGAGCCTGCGCGCCGTGATCAACGATATTTTGGATTACACCAAAATAGAGAGCGGACGGCTTGATTTGGATACTCGTACTTTTGATCTGCGTGAATGTATAGAAGCGCTCTGCACAGGCTATGTGCTGCAGGAGAAGAGCAAATCGGTCGTGTTTAACTACTCCATTGATCCGTCGTTGCCTCGGTTTGTGATGGGCGATATCGCTCGCCTTCGCCAAGTTATGATGAATCTGATCAATAACGCGCTGAAATTTACCGAAGAAGGATTTGTGAAGTTTAACGCCTCGCCAGATGCTGGCGACCGACTATTGTTCGAAGTGTACGACACAGGCTGCGGTATTGAAGCGGCAGATCAAGAGCGCCTTTTTTCAGCCTTTTCGCAGGTAGATACTTCGATGGCGCGTCGTCACGAAGGTACAGGGCTGGGGCTCGCCATTTGTAAGCGACTCGTTCATGCCATGGGCGGTGAGATTGGCGTGACCAGCCAAGTAGGGCTGGGTAGCCGTTTCTGGTTTTCGGTTGCGTTACCGGAAGCAGAGGCTATGGAGGTCTATCACCACAGCGAACAGCAAGCAGCGCTGGTGGATAACCACCATATTCTGATTGTGGAAGATAACCCCATTAACCAGACCGTCGCGAAAGTCATGTTGGAGCAGCTTGGGCAGCGCGTGACTATTGCCGATAACGGCCAGTCTGCGTTGGAGTTACTGCAAGAGAAGTACTCGGCGATTGATCTTGTGTTAATGGATATGCAGATGCCGATCCTAGATGGGCCTGAAACCACAATGCGCTGGCGTGCCTTTGAAGCCGCGAATGCACTCACTAGGCTACCCATTGTGGCTATGACCGCTAACGTTATGCCTGAGCATCGCGAGCGCTGCTTCGAAAGCGGTATGGACGACATGATCAACAAGCCGTTCACGCGAGAAGAGCTGTATCAACTCATCAGTCGCTACGTTCCCACCGCTGACGTGACGATGGAGAGTGTCGAGCAAAGCGGATGCTCCGTCAGCGAGCAGGAGAGTGCGCCAAGTGACTCACCAACAGAGAGGGACGCACTGGACGTGCTTGATCGCAAAATTTGCGCAGAGCTTCAGGAGGCGTTTGACCCTGCTTCGCTTAATGCGTTGTTGAATGCGTTTCTCACCCGGTTAGAAGAGCGTCTTATCCGCTTACGGACTTGCTGGCTAGCGGGAGATAATGAATCGTTGAGCAAGGAAGCACACTCGCTTAAGGGGGCCGCCGCATCGCTAGGCTGTGCCGCTATTGCAAAGAATGCCGCGCTGTTGGAAAAAGGCGCATTTCACGAAGGTGGTGAGTGGATAGTAGGAGTATTGAATACGCTCGAAGAGCTGCAAGTGACCACTCAACAGGCACTGCTAGATCAAGGATTGTTAGAGGTTTAATGCTCACATCAGCGCTACCTCGGGTAGCGCTGAGTTATCGGTCATGTGGGTACTTACTATCTGGTTAGGCCCGTTTGGTCATGGTCATTTGATGTTGTAACCACTCATCAAAGACAGCAGGTGATAGCGGGCGAGAGATGAAATAGCCTTGCCCAATGGGGCAGTGCGACTTTACAAGAATGGCTTGCTGATCTGCATTTTCAATTCCCTCCGCCACGACGCTCATCCCCAGTCGCGCACCGAGCTCTACAATCGAGAGCGTAATGGCTTGGGCACTAGCCTGGATTTCTCATAGCACCTCAGCCAGTACCGCACTCAGGCTAACACCGCTAAACACCTATTGGCTCGACTTACATCGGCTACTTTTTAACCACTTTT
>NZ_JAMZBE010000137.1:0-9789 GCF_024158645.1 Halomonas sp. 707B3 | reverse complement strand
AAAGTTACGTTTTGGTCTTGTTACCATGCTGCCACCTAGTGATGTCTTGGTGCATATTAGCACCTCTAAGTAGGTGGCCAAATTCACTATGCCACTACATGTGCACTGACCCGTTAAAGCGCCAATGACGCTAGTCAACTTGGCTTCTTCTATACGGGTTTTTGTTCCTCCCCCTTTTCTCTGACGGTGCCAGCGGCAGGTATCTCCATGACCTCGTTTAGGATGTGTCTAAAAGAGTTCGATGAGCCCCTGACGAAAAAGCGTTTACTACCTCTTAAGCCAAAACGAGGACCAACCAAAGCAAGGCTATATGTTAAAAGATCGGCAATGACGAAGGTGCTATAGCTAAGTGGTTGATTAACCTGGCTTGGTAAGAAGTCTGCACACTTCTACGTAGACTTCTTACCTGTATACTAACTCCATCAAAACAGGTCGTTACGACGAAGAGCGCCTATATCCTATCAGCCTCCTGGTTCAATAAAGATCTGATGCAGTTCATGCATGCTGACAGTCCAAGACTTCTTGACTAGCTAGGATCAGTCGAAGCCCTTACGGCTTAGACAGTGAGCTGCAGCTAACCTGGGTTAAGGGCTCAGGGCACCTCCATGCGGTATCACTGTCATTGCTACTCGCCCAAGTCCAATCGAGTTGAACCCAGCCAAGTGGTCTGGGTGTCTGTGATGGCTATCGAGGGCATAACTGTGAAACTAGTCTCCAAAACGCCACAGGGCATTTACTTTTATAGGCACCTTTTCATAACGGCTTGTTTGGTGTCGGTTATGTTGCCAGGCATGTCGATGGCTAGCGATCAGGAGCAGGCCCACGAAGGAAGCACATTACCCTTCTTGATCATGTCAGAAGACCCAAGCCCTACTATGAATTATGGACTCCCCTACGTGATCATTGCAGAGGAGTACGACATAGCCCAGTTCCCACCCCAGGTGGGTGAGGGTCCTTGGCTTCCAGAGGCTCGACTAACCCCCAGTGTCGAAGATATACCGATGCAGGCCTTCTCTGACTTTAAAGCGAAGATCGAAGAGGCTTTTGATCTGATGGGAGATGCACCTGACAGCAACTACCAACTAGAGTCGATAGAGCTTCACGTTACCGCTAGTGCAGAAGGGAAATTATTGATTGCTACTGCCGGTATGGAAGGTGGAATGAAGCTGGTTTTCAAAAGGAGGTGAGAGCTTGTCGCTACTTAGAACCCGTGTGCTGACGACTCACCGTTTCAGATGAGTTGGCGTGTCGGCCAATATGCGAAAGCTCTCACGCTTGCTCTTTAGGCAGCTGTATCAATGGCTTTATCCGATTTGAGTCAGCCGCAGGTTTTCACCATTTTTATAAAATTCGTACGACCCCTGCTGATAGCTATCGGTTGCTGTTTACACAACTACCCCCCCCCGGGGGTGCCTAGCTCAGAAAAAATATCCTTGGCCCCCCTGGAGTTCACTGGTTCAGCAGTGAGCTCTATTCCTATGCGCAACACAACAACACAACAACACATCCAGCCAGACAGTTTGTAGTCCTCCCTGAGTCTGTGCTGATGCTCTCATGGCTACGCCATTGTGCTGGGTCTGTATCAGTAGTGATAGCAAGTGACCAGACCTCACCACCACAAGAACTAGCCAATACGAGAGATGAGTGTGGCTCCGCCACTCTTGTGAAATTGATAGGGAAAGGCAGCGGAGACAGCAGAGTTAACTGGTTTCCTAGCCTTTCTAAGCGACATCAAAATACGTTAGCGGATAAGGGCGAAAGCTCAACGGCTAACATCGGCCCTGTGCATAGCTAACGTTACTCTGACGCCTCATTACCTTGGCTCCAGGGTAACCGGAGTCTGCTTGCTGGTTTAGGCAATAGCTGTCATCCGTACCGCTATTCCAAATCATATCTTTATACCCATGTGTAGCACTCATCCGTGGCCTTGGTCGCCAGTGGAGGTATTGCTACACCTTTTATTCGTTACTCCACCCATCCAAAAGGAACCCTTGATGAATGCATCTTCGTCTCTGCCGGAAGACAGTATGACTTCCACCCCGTCTTACCTAGTGATCAGCTTGGCTCTCATGCAGCGTGAGCATCAACGTCTGGACGCGGCTGCAATCCGTTTACGATCGCGTGCTATACCTGTCGAGCAGCTTTATGAGTTACGACAGCAATGGCAGACCACTCTGGGCTTTTTGGCTCACTTACCTCCGCTGCTGGCGTCCCTGGATCGGTTAATTGAACAATACGAACACGGCAATGTGGCTGAGGCTGCTTATGGCGATGTGTTGTACCAGATCGCTGTCTATCGTAATGCAGGCTGGAGGTGCTTAGAGCAGCAGTACGGTCATCTTGGTCATTACCTAGATACTAAAGGGATACTTCGAGCCAGTTACCTTCAACTGTTCACGGATACATTCGAGGCCAGTACACATCTCACAAGTGAGGAGACTGCCGATTTGCTCCAGCATTTGCATCCACAATGGTGTGGAGGCCCTTGGGCAGAAGCATGCAGGGAAATTCATGAGCGAAACCAGAAAGCGTTATCTGGCACGCTAGCTCGTTACATGCTGCGCTCAATGGCTGGATCGATGGGTGTGACAGTGCAAGGCAGTAACGGTATGAACCAAGCTGCAACAGCTTCCAGACGCCAGCCCACTCAGTGAATCCACCAATGAACCAACACAATATCTACACACTTCTTGGCTGGGTGGGGCGAGGCTTAGCGTCGTGGTCTCTCTATGCCCAATACACTGCTTACCTGAAGCCCTACCTTGTCTTAGTGAGCTGAGCTCAGTCTGTTCCTTTAACAGCGGCGATATCATCAACGATATTAGATAAAAGGCCTTGCCGGAGCCAATGAAAAGGAACAGATCAGAAGGAATCAGGCCTTCCATGGGGGTGACATTCTTGTCTAGAGGCTTCATGCCATAACATGGATTAATCTAGACGACATTTTGCGCCGCATCAAATTAGACATCCATGGTTTAGAGCGTGCTGTCGTTTCTTCTCTACATGGCCGTCTAACCTCCCACGTTCCCTACTAGTCCTTTTGCCGTCATATACCCGTACTACGCCAAGCATGTAGCGCCATATCAACTGGCGAGTACCGGATCTAGCCTATTTGAGCTTTTGTTGATACGTCAGCTGATTCAGCACTTTTTCAACTGTTATGATGGTTAAACTCCTTTATAAAAGATAGGCGATACACGATAGCGTTGAATCTTCGCCTGCTAGGTACCGTTTATGACATCGATATCGAATGAAAACATCGCTCCAAGACATCAAGTACAGCGCTCATTGATACGCATGATTATGTTCCCGTTTGCGACGCTACGCGGGCGCTTGGTCGTAGGTGCGGTGGTGTTATGGGGGTTACTTTGCCTTATCGTGCTCACGTTTGGCTGGCAGGCGGGCAAGTTCCTGGTGAATGAGACCAACCACCAGCATCTGCGTTACGAGGCAGAGCTCATTAGCCACTCCATCACGCGTCAAGTGAATGAGCGTTTTGGTGAACTGGAGCGTTTGGCAGAGAGGATGTCGCTTCCCAGGCAGGGAGCTCTGCTTGATCAGCACGCGTATACGATGGAACCTTTCTTTGAAGCGCTGTTGGTCTTTGATTTAAACAGCGATGTCGTTGATGAATGGCCTGTCGACGGGGGAAGGAGCGGTAACAATTTTGCTGATCGTGAATATGCCCGGTTTATGCATGCGTTCAAAACGCCTTATGTCAGCGCTCCCCTGGTTGGACGCATTACTAACACGCCGATAGTTTTGATGCTGGTTCCTCTCTACGACGAAGCGGGTCGCTACACGGGCTTTTTAGGTGGCTTGGTCGATCTTAGGAAAAGCCAGCTGTTTAACAGCTTTGATCAGCTACGCTTGGGCGATGGCGGCTATGTGACGATTACAACAGCGTCTGGCCAACGTATTTACGCTCCGTATCAGCAAGAAGCTATTGTCACCCTACCTGACACCATTTCACCCGACTTAGAGCAGGCGTTAGATGGTTGGGAAGGCGAGAGTGTGGGGCGGTCTTTGGCTGGCGAATCCCAACTGGTCGCCTATCGGCAAATTTGGCCTGCGAACTGGATCGTTGGCGTGCACTTGCCGCAAGCTCAAGCTCAAGCTCCTCTTATTGCGGGCATGAAGCAAATTACCACCTACGTCTGGGGCGTTCTCCTGCTTATTTTACCCTTGGTTTGGGGGGTGGTTTGGTTGGCATTACGTCCCTTGGCACATCTTGCTCTACAAATTCAGGAGCTTCAAAGCGGGCACCGCTCTGTATTGAATATTCCGACTACTATGGAGGAGCTTCGCCGCATCATTGATGTGGTTAACACGGCCGAGTCTGCACGCCAAACGAGCTTATGCGACTTAGTTGAGCAAGAGGCTTTGCTGAGAGGGACGTTATCTGCTTCTCCTCAAGGCATGTTTGTGACGGACCCACGCGGTCAACTGACCTTTATCAACGAAGCGCTGAACGAGCTTCTAGGTGATGAAGGGTTTCGTAGTCTACAAGACTGGAGCGATCGAATTCATCGAGATGACCGTAAAGACGTAAAGACAGCCTGGTTACGCAGCCTTGTCAAGCAAACGAACTTTGCACGTCAGTTTCGCTTCTTGGGTGCCAATCAAGAGGTGTGTTGGTTAGATGTGCAAACAGCGGCTGTACGTGTTGATGAACAGTTTATCGGGACCGTGGGCACGGTTCTCGATATCACTCAGCACCACAACGACTATGCTCAAAAGCGTTGGGAAGCGGAGCATGATCCTCTCACCCGTTTACTGAATCGTCGCGGGCTGACGAGGCATCTTGAAGGGTTGCTGATGCAGTGGCAATCCAAAGACAAACCGACCGCCGTCATGCTGTTTGATTTAGATCGCTTCAAGCCCGTGAACGATCAAGGAGGCCATGCGTTAGGCGATCAGATGCTTCAAGAGATTGCGCGTATCGTACAGAGCGAGATTCGCATCAGTGATTATGCCGCTCGCCAAGGTGGCGATGAATTTGCCGTGTTACTGCCGGGCTGTACGCCAGCGTGGGCGCTCACCATCGCCGAATCTCTGCGTGCCAGTATTGCCGCTAGCTTTATCGAAGCGGAGGGTCGTCAATGGCAAGTTACCGCCAGTATTGGGGTCAGTCATTTCCGCCAAGAGGATACAACAATCGACGACGTGCTCAATCGCGCTGACGCTGCGAGCTATCGCGCAAAGCAAAGCGGACGTAACAGAGTCCAGGGAGATGTTGATGTCTAGCAGGCAATCACCCGCTATGTCGAAGCTGATAGAGTATGTAGTTTAACAAACAATAACGTCGTCTCTTTTAGGCTCGGCGGGGCCGCAGATCGCTCAGTTAAGCGTCGTGCGGCCCCACCCACGTTATGAGATCAGGCCATGTTGACGACCACTCTTCCCCTGACCTTACCTGCAAGCAGGTCTTCTGCGACGCCAATGGCTTGCGTTAGGTCGATGGGCCGAGTAATCGCTTCCAATTGATGAGGACTCAGTAGCTCTCCTAAGCGACGCCAAGCCTCGACACGGTGAGCCAACGGTCTCATGACGCTATCGATACCCGAGAGCGTGACACCGCGTAAAATAAAGGGGGCAACGCTGGTGGGTAAATCCATCCCCTGCGCGAGTCCACAGCACGCCACGGTGCCGCCATACTTGGTGGAAGCCAGCACATTGGCAAGGGTATGGCTGCCCACAGAGTCAATGGCCCCCGCCCACCGCTCTTTGGCCAATGGGCGTCCGGGTTCGGAGAGTTCACGACGGTCTATGACATTCTCAGCCCCCAACTCGACAAGATAGGGTGCTTCCTCTTGACGCCCCGTAGAGGCAACGACGCGATAGCCTAAGCGAGCTAGCAGCGTAATCGCGTAGCTGCCCACGCCGCCGCTCGCGCCGGTGACCAAGATTTCTCCTTGGTCAGGCGTAACGCCGCGCTCTTCCAGTGCCATGACCGCTAGCATTGCTGTATAGCCTGCCGTGCCAATGGCCATCGACTGATAAGGCGTAAACGCTGACGGCTGTGGAATGAGCCAGCGGCTGTCTAAGCGCGCCTTCTCGGCCAATCCCCCCCAATGCTTTTCGCCTACGCCCCAGCCGTTAAGCAGCACCGTATCCCCTGGCTTGAAGTCAGGCGAGGCGGAATACTCGACGACCCCTGATAGATCAATGCCGGGCACCATAGGAAACTGCTTCACCACAGGCCCTTTGCCTGTAATGGCCAAGGCGTCTTTGTAGTTAAGCGTACTGCAATGCACGCTGACGGTCACATCGCCTTCAGGTAACGATGCTTCGTCTAGCGAGGTAATGCCTACCTGCTGCTTACCTTCTGTCTTATCGATCAGCACTGCTTTGAACATGTTGCACCTCTTTTGTAGACGGTCGTCTATTAAATGATAAAAAAATTACGGAGATATTCCGTCTAAAAACGTATCCAGAAAGGTATCGAGTGGGCGCGTTTGCGCTTCAAGACGCGCACGCATGACAGCACCTTCCCAACCAATCCAAAAAGCCTCAGCGAGTCGATCGCAATCTGCCGAAGAAATGATGCCACCCAGTCGTTGGGCTTCACGTAAACATACCGCTAGTCGTTGTTGCCAGTCGGTCAATATCGCTTGCAGGCATGTACGATAGCCCTCGGGAAGACCATTTACTTCTTGACCCAAGTTGCCGACCAAACAGCCGCGCTGAAAATCGTGACGCTGCATGCCTTCCTTGGCATCTGCTACGAAAGCTTTGATACGCACCAACGGCGGTAGCGTGTCGTTGAGCAAATGACGATCCAACTTCTTGGCAAAGTAGGCGCCGTAATGCTCTAAAACGGCGTAACCAAATGCCTCTTTACTGGAGAAGTAGTAATAGAAAGACCCTTTAGGAACGCCGACGCGCTTGAGGATGCCATCGATGCCCGCATTGGCAAACCCCTGCTCCGTCAGCACTTCGGTCCCGCTTCTAATCAACGCAGCACGTGTATCCACGTGATGATGTGGATGATTAGGAGGGCGGCCACGCCGCTTGATGGAGGATGATTGGTTCATGCTGAACAATATAGACTGATCGTCTATAAAATAAAACACCAGATGGAATTTTGTGATTCAGCGCGTATCGCTCGTGCAAAGGATCTTTTCGTTGGCTTCTTTCTGCCCCTGGTTCGAGTGAGGCCTGTGCCTGTTCTTTGGTTTATTTACTGCGCTGATCGGGTACAGCCGGGAGGGTTAGAGATATTGAGAGTCGCACTACGGCTTCAAGAAGGTGGTGCCATCGGGATGTCTTCAATGAGAGGAATCTGTTGGATCCCTGATCTATTCCAAGCTGCTACCTCAATCGTTTTACAGTCAGAAGGCTGTTCACTCTAGGTATGCCTATCGCCTAGTGATTCGAGTGGAAGGCTGACTTATCATGAAATAGCTCAGCAAATATGACGTAGTCGTCGTTCGTGATCTTTGGAACCTATATGGAACCTAGAACCAACACGAACAAAAACGGCCACTTGCTCTAAAAGCTAAGTGGCCGTTTTCATTGAATTCTTGGTCGGAATAGCAGGATTCGAACCTACGACCTCTGCCTCCCGAAGGCAGCGCTCTACCAAGCTGAGCTATATTCCGAAAGTTGCTGAAGCGTGCTCAACAACGGGACGAATCATACGCAGGCGAAGGGCTTTTTTCAAGCCTCTTTTTTCACGCCCTTTCTTTGTGCAACGTGAAGAACGCTGGCGGTTAGGCTTGGCGGTCCACGGCTAAGCGGGCAAGTTGAGCCATGCTGTCGCGATAAGGGCTGGGGGGCAGGGCATCCAGTTCGGCTAGCGCTTTATCCGCCATCTCTTCTGCCCGTGCGCGGGTGTACGCCAGCGCCCCGGTGTCGTGAATAATCGCCAGTACGTCGTCTAGCTGTTCAAGACCGCCTTTGCGAATCACCTGACGAATCAGCTTGGCTTGCTCAGGGGTGCCGCGCTCCATGGCGTGAATGAGCGGTAGCGTGGGCTTGCCTTCGGCCAAGTCGTCGCCAACGTTTTTGCCCATTGCCTCGGCGTCGCCTTGATAGTCCAGCAAGTCGTCAATCAGTTGGAAAGCCAGGCCCAGGTAGCGGCCGTAATGCTGCAGGGCGCGCTCCTGTTCTGGCGTGGCTTTGGCGAGCACTGCACCGCTATGAGAGGCCGCTTCAAACAGCATCGCGGTTTTGCCTAGGATGGTCTCGAAGTAATCCGCCTCGGAAATGCTGGGGTTGCCAATGTTGGTCAACTGCAGCACTTCACCTTCTGCGATCACGCAGGTGGCTCCGGATAGGATCGCCATGATGCGCATGGAGCCTACATCCACCATCATTTGGAACGAGCGGGAGTAGAGGAAATCACCCACCAGCACGGAAGGCGCATTGCCCCAGGCGTCGTTGGCGGTTTTTTTGCCCCGGCGCATGTGCGACTCATCCACCACGTCGTCGTGCAACAGGGTGGAGGTATGCATAAACTCGATCAGCGTGGCGAGAGTAATATGCTTGTCGCCCTCATAGCCCAGCGAGCGGGCCGCCAGCAGCACCAGTAGCGGACGCAGGCGTTTACCGCCGCTTTCAATAATGTACTGGCCGATGGTTTCCACCAGCGGCACTTTAGAGTTGAGCTGAGCAACAATGGTGCGGTTGACGGCTTCAAAGTCATCGGCCACCACGGCGTGCAGCGGTGAAGGCGAAGGGCTGGCAGGCGAGGTTGGGGAGACGTTGGCTGTCATGGGTTCCGTTCATCGCGGCGGGTGAGAAAGTGGGGGTCATGCTATGGGGCTGCCTGTAAGGCGTCAAGGCATAGCCGCGCTAAGCAGGCCCAGGCAGGCGTTTGGAAGATTGACAAGCCCCGGTGGCCTTGTGGTATGAAGCGATAGTCGTTATAATCCGCGACCCACTCATCATGCTCCCTGTCAGATGGCTGCCAAAAGAGGCGCCACTCGCAGCAGGTCGATAAGAGCGGAAGGCGATGAGCGTTGGTTACGCGGGGCGTAACCGGCATTAACGACAAGTCCGGAGAGCGACATGTACGCAGTTATTAAAAGCGGTGGTAAACAGTACCGCGTTCAAGAAGGTCAAACCCTCAAGCTCGAGAAAATCGAAGTCGCTACCGGCGAAACGATTGAGTTTGATGAAGTGCTGCTGGTTGCAGACGGCGATGACGTAAACATTGGCGCACCTTTCATTAGCGGTGCCAAAGTTTCCGCTGAAATCGTTTCCCACGGCCGTGGCGATAAAGTGACGATCATCAAATTCCGTCGCCGGAAGCACCACATGAAGCGTCAGGGCCACCGTCAGTGGTTCACTGAAGTCAAAATTACCGGAATTTCTGCGTAAGCAGCCAATTCCCTTTAGGAGGATTTTGCAATGGCACATAAAAAGGCAGCCGGCTCCACGCGTAACGGTCGCGATTCCGAATCCAAACGCCTTGGTGTGAAACTCTTCGGTGGCCAAGCGGCAACCGCAGGTAACATCATCGTTCGTCAGCGTGGCACTCGTTTCCACGCAGGCACTGGCGTTGGCCTGGGTCGTGATCACACGCTGTTCGCTCTGAACGACGGCTTCGTGAAGTTCGAGACCAAAGGTCCGAACAACCGTAAATTCGTCAGCATCGTTTCTGCCTAAGCAACCTCGATTGCTTTGTGTAAGTGGGTTGGTATGACTTACGCAGTGCGAAGATGACGAAAGAAAAGCCCCGCCATGGCGGGGCTTTTTTGTCTTTTCGATCCCTTTTGCCCGCATGAGGCGGGTGGGGATAGTGCAGTGAGGGCGGCGGAAGCGGCCGGGAGAATCCAATGC
>NZ_JAMZBE010000136.1:0-9852 GCF_024158645.1 Halomonas sp. 707B3 | reverse complement strand
TGACAAACCAGAGGTTTTTCAACCTCTTTCACCGCTGGTAACGCTGGGCGTCCCCGGCAGCGGATGCGTACTTTACGGATTCGCGGCCGGGTTGGCAAGGGCTAATGTGAAAAAGTTTCAAAAAAGTTCAGCGCTTGGGTTTTGCCTTGCGCATAACGGCCAGAACAGGGCCTGAACACACATACGCTGCAAATAGCAGCAACAGCATAACGGAGGGCTCTACTGAGATCATCACGAACCCAAGCACTACCGCCAACAGCACAACGAAAGGTACGGGCTTTTTGAAGTCCAGATCCTTAAAACTGTAGTAGCGGATGTTACTGACCATCAAAATACCTGCCGCACCTACTACGACGAGCATCAACAGCTTGAAACCAAATGCATCGGCATCAAAACTATGGAACGTCCATACGCTGGCAGCAACCAGCGCCGCTGCAGACGGGCTGGGCAAACCGATAAACCACTTTTTATCGACACTACCAATCTGTACGTTAAAGCGTGCTAAGCGCAGCGCGGCACAAGCCACATACAGAAACGCGACCACCCAACCGGTTTTACCGATATCTTGGAGAATCCAGGTAAAGGCAACCAGTGCAGGCGCCATGCCAAACGAGATCATATCGGCAAGACTGTCATACTCCGCGCCAAACTCGCTTTGAGTATTGGTCATCCGGGCAACTCGGCCATCTAAGCCATCTAGCACCATAGCAATGAAAATGGCGACCGCTGCGGATGTGAACTCACCGTTAATCCCAGCCACAACCGCAAAGAAGCCAGAGAAGAGCGCAGAGGTAGTGAATAAGTTAGGCAAGAGGTAGATGCCTTTACGGCGAATCTTCTTGCCATCCTCCACGGCCTCTTCAACGACCTCGGTTTCCCGCAAGAACGCGGTAGCTAGGTCTTCATTGCCGACAGCATCATCACTACTTGATGTTTGCTGGGGTGATTCACCGCTGGCCGACGTATCGGAAGGCTGCGTATTTTCGTGCTCTTGATCGCGAGCATCCTGGGTCATAAGTGTCATCCATTTGAAGTAAAGTCACACGAAAAGTGGTCTCTTCTCATTCTACACGGTGACGCCGAGGCAGCCAGCCAATTGCCGTAGACAACGAAAAACGCCCCGAGACAGAGCCTCGGGGCGTTAGCAAATCAGTTAATCGATTAGTTCTTGGACTTATCGACCAGCTGGTTGGCAGCAATCCACGGCATCATACCGCGCAGCTTGGCACCTACCTGCTCGATTTCGTGTTCCGCGTTCAGGCGACGACGTGCCGTCATGGACGGATAGTTAGTGCTGCCTTCCTGAATGAACATCTTAGCGTACTCACCCGTTTGGATACGCTTGAGTGCATTGCGCATGGCGGCACGCGACTCATCATTGATGACTTCAGGGCCGGTCACATACTCGCCATACTCTGCGTTGTTGGAGATGGAGTAGTTCATGTTGGCGATGCCGCCTTCGTACATCAGGTCGACAATCAGCTTGAGTTCATGCAGACACTCGAAGTAAGCCATTTCCGGTGCGTAGCCTGCTTCAGTCAGCGTCTCAAAGCCTGCTTTTACCAGCTCAACTGCGCCACCGCACAGTACCGCTTGCTCACCGAACAGATCAGTTTCGGTTTCGTCTTTGAAGGTGGTTTCGATAATACCGCTGCGACCACCGCCAACGCCGGCTGCGTAGGAGAGCGCCAGCTCTTTAGCACTGCCAGACGCATCTTGGTGAATCGCGATCAGGTCAGGAATACCGCCGCCTTTAACAAACTCAGAGCGAACGGTGTGACCCGGCGCTTTCGGCGCGATCATGATCACGTCGAGGTCTTTGCGCGGCTCAATCTGGTTGTAGTGAATGTTGAAGCCGTGGGCGAACGCCAGCGTCGCGCCCTCTTTCAGGTTCGGCTCAACTTCCTGCTCGTAGATGGCTTTTTGGTTTTCGTCCGGCGCCAAGATCATGACCACGTCAGCGGTTTTGCACGCTTCCGGCACGCTCGCCACTTTTAAACCAGCCGCTTCTGCTTTCGCTGCAGAAGAGGAGCCTTTGCGCAGTGCGACAGTGACATCGACGCCAGACTCTTTCAGGTTGTTAGCATGCGCATGGCCCTGCGAACCATAGCCAACGATGGTAACTTTTTTGGCTTGGATCAGGGACAGGTCGCAATCTTTATCGTAATAAACGTGCATGGCGAGACTCCAGAAGTCGGTAATATCAAATTTTTATAGCGTATAGGTCAGCGTTGATGGCCACCCGTGCCGTCTTATGCAGCACTGGGATTCGGCGTTGAGGTCACTCTACGATAGAGCAGCCGTTGCGTAAAACGCTATGTTTGCAACATACTATTTCATATTATGAAATCACGCTTAGGGTGTCGGCCTTTATGGATTTTCGTCTACTCAAACACGTGGTCACCCTGGCCGACACACTGCATTTTGGCCGTGCCAGCGAGCTTTGCCACATTAGCCCCTCGACGCTGAGCCGCTCTATTCAACAGGTAGAGAGCGAGCTAGGCACTCGCCTATTCGAGCGCGATAACCGCCACGTGACGCTAACCCCTCAAGGCATCACGTTCCAACACTATGCCAAAGAGACGCTAGAGCAGTGGGAAACCCAAAAACGCACCTTGGCCGCCACCACAGCACAACTCAGCGGGGAGATCAGCATTTATTGCTCGGTCACGGCGAGCTACAGCTTTCTGTATGAATTACTCAGCGATGTACGTACACGCCACCCCGGCATTGAGCTAAAGCTGCATACTGGTGACCCCGCCGATGCGATGTCGCGAGTGCTGGAAGGCGCAGACGATATGGCGATTACTCCTCGCCCGCGTATTCCGCCTAGCGCGCTGGCCTTCAAGTCGCTGACCCGCTCGCCACTGCTGTTCATTGCACCCACCGAGCCCCACGCGTGGCTGCCGCCTCAACCAGAAAGCTCCACCGCAGAGCAGTGGCAGCACGTGCCGATGATTTTGTCGGAAGCAGGCCTCTCCAGGGAATACGCCAACACCTGGTTCAAAGCCATGGGTATTGCACCGCGCATTTACGCCCAGGTAGCCGGGCACGAAGCGATTGTGAGTATGGTCGGGCTTGGCTTCGGTGTGGGCGTTGTCCCCAAGATCGTGCTGGATAATAGCCCGCTGGCGGAACGGGTACAGGTACTTAACGTCAAACCGGAGCTGCCCCACTATGATGTCGGCCTCTGCGTGCTGAACCGGCGGTTAAAAAACCCGATGATTGATGCGTTTTGGGCGGCGGTTAATCCACGTTAACGCACTATTTATCACTAAAGCACAGTACACAAAAAAGCCGCCCAGCGAATGGGCGGCTTTTAGCAATACAAGTACTACTGTAAAGCGAACCTTTACAAGGACAGTACTTTATCGCCCCGGGCAATACCGGATACCCCGGTGCGCGCTACTTCGAGAATACCCACCGGCGCCATGGCCTGTAGAAAGGCATCCAGCTTTGAAGCGTCGCCGGTAATCTGCACCGTGTAGAGGCTAGGCGTCACGTCGACGATCTGCGCACGGAAGATATCCACCGTACGCTTAACTTCATCGCGGGCAGCGCCAAGCGCTTTCACCTTCACCAGCATCAGCTCACGCTCAATGTGGTTACCTTCGGTGAGATCCACCAGCTTGACCACATCAATCAGCTTGTTGAGGTGCTTGGTGATCTGTTCAATCACCCGGTCGTCGCCAACAGTAGTGACCGTTAAGCGGGACAGCGACGGGTCTTCCGTCGGTGCCACGTTCAGCGTTTCGATGTTGAAGTTACGCTGGGAGAAGAGCCCGACCACACGTGACAGCGCACCCGGTTCGTTTTCCATCAGAATCGAGATGATATGACGCATCAGGTACGCTCCGTTTTAGACAGCAGCATGTCACGCATAGCACCCAGCGGTACCTGCATCGGATAGACGTGCTCATGGGGGTCGACCTTCACATCCAGGAAGACCAGCTCATGTTTGTTGGCAAAGGCACGCTCAAGCGCCGGCTCCAACTCGTCTAGCGTCTTCACGGTGATCGCGGTGAACCCGTATGCTTCAATCAGCATATGGAAGTCGGGCAACGACTCCATATAGGAGTGCGCATGGCGAGATTTATAGTTCAAATCCTGCCATTGGCGCACCATGCCTAGCGATGCGTTGTTCAGGTTGACGATTTTGACCCCTACCCCGTACTGCTTACAGGTAGAGAGCTCCTGCATCATCATCTGGAAGCTGCCCTCACCGGTGACACACACCACATCGTCTTCCGGGAAGTTTTGTTTGATGCCCATGGCGGCCGGGAAACCGAAGCCCATGGTGCCTAGCCCGCCAGAGGTGATCAGGCGATTCGGCTTATCGAACTTGTAGTACTGCGCCGCAAACATCTGGTGCTGACCCACGTCCGTGGTGACGTACGCTTCGCCACGGGTCACTCGGCACAGCGCTTCGATCACTTCTTGCGGTTTCAGCACTTCGCCGGGTTTGGAAGGCTCGTAGAGCTTTCCTTCGCGATCGGCACGCCAACCGTCGATCTTCTGCCACCAATCGGTCAGTGCTTCTGGATGCGCAATGGAGTGCCCCTGCACCAAGCTAATCATCTCGTTGATGACGCTGGACGCCGGGCCAACAATCGGCACGTCTGCACGCACGGTTTTGGATACCGAGCTTGGGTCGACATCGACGTGGATGATCTTCGCCGTCGGGCAGAACTTCGACGTATTGTTGGTCACTCGGTCATCAAACCGCGCGCCAATGGCAATAATCAGGTCAGCGTGGTGCATGGCCATATTGGACTCATACGAGCCATGCATACCCAGCCAGCCCAAACACTGGCGGTCGCTTTGCGGATACGCGCCAATGCCCATCAGCGTGGTGGTAATCGGGAAGCCAAGCTGCTTCACCAAGTCGGTCAAGCCTTCGCTTGCCTTGCCTGTTACCACACCGCCACCGGTATAGAACACTGGGCGCTTGGCCTTCAGCATCATTTCGACGGCTTTTTTGATCTGCCCAGTATGGCCACGGGTCACTGGGTTATACGAGCGCATCTTGACCTTTTTCGGGTAAACGTACTCGTAGCGTTCGGTGGGGGCAGTCATATCTTTGGGGATATCAACCACCACCGGGCCAGGACGACCGGTCGATGCCAGATAGAAGGCTTTTTTCAGCACTTCTGGGATTTCGGACGGGTGACGAATCGAGAAGCTGTGCTTCACGATAGGACGCGTCACGCCGACGATATCGGTTTCCTGGAAGGCGTCGTCACCAATCAAGTGGCTCATGACCTGGCCGCACAGAACAACCATAGGAATGGAGTCCATGTAGGCGGTCGCAATGCCAGTCACCGCGTTGGTAGCGCCGGGGCCAGAGGTCACCAGCACCACGCCGGGCTTGCCGGAGGCACGGGCATAGCCGTCGGCAGCGTGAGTGGCGGCCTGTTCGTGACGCACGAGGATGTGCTTCACTTTATCTTGACGGAACAGCGCATCGTAAATATGCAGCGCCGCACCACCGGGATAACCATAAATGTACTCGACGCCCTCATCTTGCAAGAAGCGGGCGATCATATCTGCGCCGGAAAGCAGTTCCACTGTGTTTCTCCCCTGGAGGTCTCGAGTGCGATCCGCAGGACATCCTGCGGGGTCGAGTGCGGCGGTATGCCGCTGCCGGCCCATGCCGGCACCTGATGCCAAACCCTGGCAATATGGCCCGGTTAGGGCCTGCACTCTCATCGGGAATGCTCATTTATGGCAACCATAAAGAGCGGTTCCCTTACACGGCGGTTTGCCGTGTCGGGGCGTTGGCCAGGTCAGGCGGTTAGCCTAAGCCCGGAAGTCCTTCGGCGGGTAGAGGCGTGAGCCTACCCTTCGCGCGGGGATCAGGGGTTGCCCGTTGGTTCCGCGCCCGCAAATCAGGAACCCACAAGATTCCATTAGCGCCCTTAGCCTGTCAACCTCCGATCCCTTCAAACGCAACAAAGGTCGCAGTAAGCGCAAAAAAATGCCCCGCCAGCGGTGCTGACGGGGCATTTGCCCTATTTCATTGCGCAATTAACTAAACACTAGTTTGCCTTCATTGGCGCTGATGTGAATGGTATCGCCTGGGACATACTTGCCTGCCAGCAGGTCTTGAGCCAGCGGGTTTTCAATGCGGCTTTGAATGGCCCGCTTGAGTGGCCGCGCCCCAAACACAGGGTCAAAACCCACCACCGCTAGCTGCGCCATGGCATCATCACTAATCTCCAGGCTCAGGTCGTGTTCCGCGAGCCGCCCTTTCAAGCGCTCTAATTGAATACCGGCAATGGCCTGAATCTGCTCTTGGCCCAGCGCATGAAACACCACCACTTCATCGATGCGGTTGATTAATTCAGGGCGGAAGTGATTACCCACTACCTCCATCACCGCGTTTTTCATCAGCTCGTAGTCGTTATCATCCCCGCCCATTCGCTGAATAATGTCTGAGCCCATGTTGGAGGTCATCACAATCACGGTGTTACGGAAGTCGACGGTACGACCCTGGCCATCGGTTAAGCGGCCATCTTCCAGCACTTGCAGCAGAATGTTGAACACATCCGGGTGCGCTTTTTCCACCTCATCCAGCAGCAGCACCGAGTAGGGCTTGCGGCGCACTGCTTCGGTTAAGTAGCCCCCCTCTTCATAGCCGACGTAGCCGGGAGGCGCGCCGATCAGGCGAGCCACGGAGTGCTTCTCCATAAACTCCGACATATCGATGCGCACCATGGCTTCTTCCGTATCGAACAGGAAGTTTGCCAGTGACTTACATAGTTCGGTTTTACCCACCCCGGTCGGGCCGAGGAACAGGAACGAGCCGTTAGGACGGTTGGGATCGGCAAGGCCAGCCCGCGAGCGACGCACCGCGTTTGCCACGGCCTCTACCGCTTCATGCTGGCCAATGACACGCTCGTGCAGGGCGTCTTCCATACGCAGCAGTTTATCCCGCTCGCCTTCCAGCATTTTGGACACTGGGATGCCCGTCCAGCGGGAGACCACCTCAGCAATCTCCTCCTCCGTGACGTTAGAGCGCAGCAGTTGGTGGCTAGCGGTATCCGCTTCACCCTCACCCGCCTCGCTGATTTTCTTCTCCAGCGCGGGAATCTTGCCGTACTGAATTTCTGACATACGGCCTAAGTCGCCCTGGCGACGCGCCTGCTCAAGATCAATACGCGCCTGCTCAAGCTCCGCTTTAAACTGCGCCGCGCCTTGGATGCTGGCTTTTTCCGCTTTCCAGATCTCATCCAAGTCAGCGTACTCACGCTCTAAATCGTGGATCTGGTTATTCAGCGCCTCCAGGCGTTTTTTGCTCGCTTCGTCGGTCTCTTTTTTCAGCGCCTCCCGCTCCATCTTGAGCTGGATGAGGCGGCGATCAAGGCGGTCCATCTCTTCGGGCTTGGAGTCTAGCTCCATACGAATCCGCGATGCTGCCTCATCGATCAGGTCGATGGCTTTGTCCGGCAGTTGGCGGTCAGTAATGTAACGCGTAGAAAGCTTAGCGGCGGCAATAATCGCCGAGTCGGTAATATCAACGCCGTGGTGCACTTCGTAGCGCTCTTTCAAACCACGCAGAATGGCGATGGTATCGGCCTCGGTGGGTTCATCCACCAGCACTTTCTGGAAGCGGCGCTCTAACGCGGCGTCCTTTTCAATGTACTGGCGGTACTCATCCAACGTGGTGGCGCCCACACAGTGCAGCTCACCACGCGCCAGCGCTGGTTTGAGCATATTGCCCGCGTCCATGGCGCCATCGGCCTTTCCAGCGCCCACCATGGTATGCAACTCATCGATGAACAGGATCACTCGTCCCTCTTCTTGGGAGAGCTCTTTCAACACGGCTTTCAGGCGCTCTTCGAACTCACCGCGAAACTTGGCTCCGGCGAGCAGCGCGCCCATATCCAACGACAGCACGCGTTTCTCTTTCAAACCTTCGGGTACTTCACCGTTAACGATGCGCTGAGCCAGGCCTTCGACGATGGCGGTTTTACCCACACCAGGTTCGCCAATCAGCACCGGGTTGTTCTTGGTGCGACGCTGCAACACCTGAATCGTACGGCGGATTTCGTCATCGCGACCGATCACAGGGTCGAGCTTGCCGTCCAGCGCGCGCTGGGTGAGGTCCAATGTGTACTTATTCAGCGCTTCACGCTGATCTTCGGCGTTGGGGTCATCAACGCGGGAGCCGCCACGCAGGCTGTCGATCGCCGCCTCTAACGTTTTACGGCTGAGTCCAGCCTCTTTCATCAGCTTGGTAATGGCGCTGTTCATTTCCAGCGCAGCCAGCAACACAAGCTCAGAAGCAATAAACTGGTCGCCGCGCTTTTGCGCTTCGCGGTCGGTGAGATTAACCAGCTTAACGAAGTCGCGGGAGGGTTGAACATCGCCATCGAACTGGCTGACTTTGGGCAGGTCGTCCATTTGACGCTGCAAGCCGTCACGCAGGCGCGAGCTGCTGCCTTCGGCTTTTTCAATCAGCGCTTTAATGCCGGTATCTTTGGTGTCGATCAGCGCCAGCAGCAGATGCACTGGTTCAAGCTGGTTGTGGCCGTGGCCTACCGCGAGGGACTGCGCTTCCGCAATGGCAGCCTGTAATTTGGCAGTGAATTTATCGAATCGCATGGAGTGCCTCCTGGGGTAGCCGTGCGTTTGGACCCACGGCGCTTCCCGATAACTTGTTGTTGAACGTGCTAAAGACGATTAGCTTGACAAGTTAGGTGGGGTCATATCCACGTATTTCAAGTGACTCTTAGTTGATCCAGATCACACTCGCCATACGGCCGGTGTGACCATTGTCGCGGCGGTAGGAGTAGAAGCGCGATTCGCAGGCGGTACAGAAGTGCCCGCCGCTAATATGATGGATCCCTAACTCCTCTAAGCGAAAGCGCGCCAACCGATATAAATCAGCCATGTAGTGACCAAGCCGATAGGGGCTGTGATCAAAGGCATCGGCGGTTTCAGGATGTACCGCTACAAAGGCACCATAAACTTCCGGGCCCACTTCAAACTGGGCGTTGGAAATAGCCGGACCTAGCCACACCAAAATATCGCTGGGGTCACAGTTCATCGCGGCCACCGTAGCCTCTAGCACCCCGCCTGCCAACCCCCGCCAACCCGCATGGGCTACCGCGACCTGGGTGCCTTGGCGGTTGCAGAACAGTACCGGCAAACAGTCTGCCGTGAGTACCACGCAAGCGTACTCGCTGCTATTAGCCACGGCGGCGTCTGCTTCTGGGGGAGTGCTTTGGTACTCTTGCTGCACCCGGGCACCATGGGTTTGGTTTAGCCACAGCAGCGGGCGGTCATCACCGATCTCTTTCTGCATTAGCCGCCGACACAGCGCCACATGGTCAGCGTTATCACCAACGTGGGTTGCCGGGTTGAAGGCAGCAAAGTCGTTCTGGCTTGGCCCGGTTTCACGGGTGGTCACAAAGGCCCGCACGTTGGCGGGCGCGGGCCAATCCGGTAGCAGTAGCGTCGGGCGCAGGTCAATGGCATCGCTCATCGCATGGTCTCGCTATCTTCGCGCAGGTAGTCCAATAACATTAGTAGATCATCGGGCAGATCGGCTTGAAAAGTGAGGGTTTCGCCACTGACGGGGTGCACAAAGCTCAGTTTGCGAGCATGCAGCGCTTGGCGAGGAAACTCGCGCAAAATCTCTTTTAACGGCCCGGCAGCCCCCGGCGGAAGTTTGGCACGGCCACTGTAGAGCGGGTCGCCAATCAGCGGATAGCGGGCGTGGGCCATATGCACGCGAATTTGGTGGGTGCGACCGGTTTCTAGCTGGCAGCGTACGTGGGTGTGAGCACGAAAGCGCTCTACCAAGAAGAGGGACGAGTGATCCTGTTCATCGATGAGTTGCATACC
>NZ_JAMZBE010000135.1:0-9887 GCF_024158645.1 Halomonas sp. 707B3 | reverse complement strand
TGGACGTACCGGCAAAGTGAAAGCGCTCAGCGCCCGCCAGTTCTGCCAATGCCAGAGCCTCAGCGGCTAAATCAGCGGGCGTGATCTGCTCGCCGCTAACCGCCTGGCTAGCGCCGTGGCCGGGAAGATCCCAGGTCAGTACTCGATAGCGAGACAGAAGCAGGGGGATAATGTCGTCCCATACCGCCTGACTCATGCCCAGCGGATGGGCCAGCACGATAAGTGGGTTCACTTCCGCGCCGAGCAGTCGGTAGGCCACGCTGCGACCGTTGATGGTATGAAAAGCCATGTCTGCCTCCGTTAAACCCGTTCGATCAGCGTAGCGATACCCTGCCCTACGCCAACGCACATGGTACACAGCGCGTAGCGCTTACCGCTGTTGTGCAACTCATGAGCGGCGGTCAACAATAGGCGGGCACCGGACATGCCCAGCGGGTGCCCCAGGGCAATCGCGCCGCCGTTCGGGTTAACGCGCGGGTCATCGTCAGCCAAGCCAAGGTCGCGCATACACGCTAACGCCTGGGCGGCGAACGCTTCGTTAAACTCAAATACATCAATATCATCCATGGCGATACCAGTGCGCTTGAGTAGTTTCTGCACTGCCGGTACCGGCCCATAGCCCATGATGCGCGGCTCAACGCCAGCCGTGGCCATGCCGATGATTTTCGCCATTGGCTTCAGGCCGTGCTGTTTGACGGCTGATTCGCTGGCCACCAGCATGGCGGCTGCGCCGTCGTTGACACCAGAAGCATTGCCTGCGGTTACACTGCCGCCCTCACGGAAAGGCGTCGGTAGGCCAGCGAGCTTCTCAAGCGTGGTTTCCCGCAGGTGCTCGTCCTGGTCAAAAATCAATGGCTCCTGCTTGCGACGAGGGATCTCAATGGCGGTGATCTCTTGGGCAAAGCGCCCCGCCTTTTGAGCGGCAGCGGCTTTCTGCTGGGAGCGCAGGGCAAAGGCGTCCTGGTCTTTACGAGAGATAGCGAACTGCTCGGCGACGTTTTCTGCCGTTTCCGGCATGGAATCAATGCCGTAGGTTTTCTTCATCAGCGGGTTGACCAAGCGCCAGCCAATGGTGGTGTCTTCGATTTTTTGAGTGCGATCGAAGGCACTATAGGCCTTGCCCATCACGTAGGGCGCACGGGACATGGACTCCACACCGCCTGCCAGCGCTAGCTCCATCTCACCAGCTTTAATGGCGCGAAAGGCCGTGCCAACGGCGTCCATACCTGAGCCGCACAGACGGTTTATGGTGGTGCCGGGCACCGAGGTAGGAATCCCCGCTAGCAATGACGACATACGAGCCACGTTGCGGTTATCTTCACCGGCCTGGTTAGCGCAACCCATGAACACTTCTTCAATAGCGGCTGGGTCAAGATCTGGCGCTTCGGCTAATACGGCTTTAAAAATCGACGCGGCGAAATCATCAGGGCGCACGCTAGCCAAAGTGCCGCCAAAGCGGCCTACAGCCGTGCGGCGGGGATGGCAGAGATAGACATTATTCATGCTCATAACAACTCCTTATTCGCCCGCGTGGGCCCGTTCAGTGCGGGCTTTGAGCTCGCGTAAAATCGTCAGCTCTTTTTCGCTGGGCTCGGGCGTGCTCTCAAGCTGCTCGGCAAAGCGGATTTCCCAGCCGGTGGCGTCAATCACCTCATCGCGGGTTACTCCGGGATGCAGCGATACCACCACTAGCTCTTTGGTCTCGGCATCAGGCTTCATGACACATAGATCAGTAATCACCTGGGTGGGGCCTTTGCCGATATTAGGTACGTTATCGCGGCCTTTACCGTCGCGGCCAAAACCGAGTGTGGTGACGAAGTCGACGTCTTTCACAAACGCCCGCTTGGAGTGCTTTAGGGTGATAAACACTTCGCCCGCGTTGGTGGCGATTTCAGGCGCCCCGCCGCCGCCTGGCAGGCGCACCTTGGGCGCTTTGTAATCGCCGATGAGCGTGGTATTCAGGTTAGCAAAGCGGTCGATTTGCGCGGTGCCTAAAAAGCCCACGTCCACTTTGCCGCCCTGCAGCCAGTAGCGGAACATTTCCGGAACTGCAACGGTGGTCAATGCTGATTCGCACAGTTCACCATCGCCAATGGAGAGCGGCAGAATATCGGGTTTGGTTTGCAGCGTGCCGGACTCATAAATCAGCACCACATCAGGAGCGTGCGTCAGCCGCGCCAGGTTGGCAGCTTCCGAGGGCAGGCCGATGCCCACAAAGCAGGTCATGCCGTTTTCCAGCGCCCGCGCCGCGGTGACCGACATCATTTCAGAAGAGGTATATTCAAGGCTCATTAGTTATTCTCCTCTTTACTGTAAACGTTCTCATCGAGCCACAGAGTAAAGGTATCGCGGTCGCGTGCGATGGCATCCCACTCTTTATAGAAACGGTTGCTGCGACCGTAATAGCCGTGGGTGTAAGACGGCAGCGCGCCTTTCTCGGCCACCGCGACGGCGCTGATGGCCCAGCTGGGAATCACGCAGGCATTGGGGGTAGCCCCTAGGTCATCAACAATCTCTTCCACTGTGACGATGCTGTGCTTGGCGGCGAGCACTGCCTCTTTCTGTACGCCGACAATCCCTTCTACCAGCACGTTGCCCTGGCGATCCGCTCGCTGGGCGTGAATGATCGAAACATCCGGGCGCACCGACGGTACGGCCGCTAGGCGCTCCCCAGTAAAAGGGCACTCAATGAATTTGATTTGATCGTTGACACTGGGCAGTTCGCTGCCGATGTAGCCACGAAAAACAGCCAGTGGTAACCCCGCAGCACCCGCTTCAAAGGCACAGGCCATGGCTGCGTGGCTATGCTCAAGAATCTCGATTTTGCGCGGCCAGCCTTTCTCAACCGCATCGCGCAGGCGGTGCAGCGAACCCACTCCAGGGTTACCGCCCCAGGAGAAAATCACCTTTTTAGCGCAGCCCGCGCCAATCATCTGATCGTAGATGATATCGGGGGTCATGCGGATCAACGTCAGGTCGCGCTTTTTCTGACGGATCACTTCGTGACCGGCGGCAAACGGAATCAGGTGGGTAAAGCCTTCCATGGTCACGGTGGCGCCGTCTTGGACGTAGCGCGCTACCGCATCATGCAAGCTGAGAAACTCGGCCATAATGGATGCCTCTTAGCGTATCGTTGTCTGCTTATGGATAATTTGTTCGCGAAACGAACATAGATTCTCTATACGAACAACTTACTGTCGAACGCATACCGGGTCAAATTGCTGTTGAGCTAATATCTGCAAAGACGGGTCAATACATCAACTTATAGAAACCAAAAACCCATTTAATAACAATATGTTATTTATAAACACACCATACACAGGCACACTTTGCCTGCGCTTTCCTACTACCAAGGTATATAAGGAAGGGGCACATGCAACAAGCATCGATAGCCCCAAAGCACAATTGTTCGGTATTCGAACATTATGCTAAATTAACACATGACCATGTATGCACTGGATGAGAGCACAATAATGGAAGACTTGCCCCAGGTAGAAACGCTTAAACCTGATGACCGTGACTTCGTAACAGCACTTGCTAGTGGCTTGGAAGTCATCATGGCCTTCGATGATTCCCATTCAAAAATGACGTTGAGCGAAGTCGCTGCACGCACGGGTATGAATCGAGCGAAAGCACGCCGACTCTTGCTAACGCTGAACGCATTAGGCTATGTGCGTAAACATCAGCGTTACTTTGAACTCGCCCCTAGAGTGCTTCAACTAGGATACGCATACCTTTCAGCAAATAATTACCGCAGCGTCATACAACAATATCTGGAAGATATTACAACTCAAAGTGGCGAGTCATCTTCACTTGGCGTGTTGGATGGAGACGATGTCATTTATGTGGCACGCTCTGCGGCACCACATCGCTTAATGGCGATTACTTTATCAGTAGGTACGCGCCTCCCAGCAGCGCATACATCTATGGGTCGCGTACTGTTATCGCAATTAACTGAATCAGAGCTAAATGCCTATTTGGAACGCATTTCATTGAAGCGATATACCGATAAAACCATCAATGATAAAGAGGAGCTAAAGAGGTGCATTGTTGAGGTACGCCAACAAGGTTATTCGATAGTTGATCAAGAGTTAGACTCTGGACTGCGATCAGTTGCCGTTCCTGTATTTGACATCCATGACAAGCTAATAGGCGCTATCAATATCAGCACCAACGCCGCACGCGTTGATATGGAAATGCTGTTAAATATTTATAAGCCCTTATTACAGGATAAAGCCCAACTTATCCGTCAAACGGTTAATACCTAGCTGTAGGGTCTCGGATGATCAAATGAGCTATAGGAGTTATCCTCTGCTGGCAGCCAGAGAGCTTCTACAGACATTCATTCGGGAGCAGGTTCATGGACATCAAGCTGCATAAGCAGGCGACCACGACACCGAAGATCCGCGCCGAGATCTAGGCAGCGCCTTCCAGCATCACGGATAGCGAGCTGGCCCGCCAGCATGGCGTTTCACCCGCGACCATACGGCGCTGGCGGTACCGCGATGATGTCCATGACCGACCGCACACACGTCACAACCTGCTGGCCACCCTCACGTCCGAGCAGGAGGAGGTGCTGATCGCCGCTCGCGAATTCCTGCGCCACTGCTAAATTTTGCTTTCGATTTCCGGTAGGAACTCGAACAGATCGCCTACCAGGCCGTAGTCGGCGACCTGGAAAATCGGCGCTTCGTCGTCCTTGTTGATCGCAACGATCACCTTTGAGTCCTTCATGCCCGCCAGATGCTGGATGGCACCGGAGATGCCCACGGCGATATACAGATCCGGCGCGACGATTTTACCCGTTTGGCCGACCTGCATATCGTTGGGTACAAAGCCTGCGTCAACGGCCGCCCGCGAAGCCCCAATCGCCGCACCTAGCTTGTCGGCAATGCCGTCAAGCAGCTTGAAGTTATCACCGTTGCCCATGCCGCGGCCACCAGAGATGACCACCTTGGCGCCGCCAAGCTCCGGGCGGTCCGACTCGGCAAGCTCCTGCTTGACGAAACTGGACTGGGCGTTGTCAACCACGGTATCAACAGCTTCAATGGTGGCGCTGCCACCATCGCCCACGGCATCAAAGCCGGTAGTACGCACGGTGATGACTTTTAGCACGTCGTCGCTCTTGACGGTCGCAATGGCGTTGCCGGCGTAAATCGGGCGCTTGAAGGTGTCAGCGCTATCCACGGCAAGCACATCGGAAAGCTGGCTGACATCTTTCAAGGCCGCCAGACGCGGCAGCACGTTTTTGCCGGTGGTGGAGGCGCTAGCGAGCACGTGGGTGTAGCCATCGGCCAGTTCGACCAGCAGCGCGCCCATGGGCTCGGCCAGCTGGTGGGCGTAAACGACGTTATCCGCGACACGTACCTTGCTTACGCCGTCGAGTTTGGCGGCTGCCTCGGCCGCGGCTTGAACGCCTTCACCGGCAACAAGAACGTCAATATCGCCGCCGATCTGTTGTGCGGCCGCAATCACGTAAGCCGTCGCACCGGCCAGCTGGCCTTCATGCAGGTCGGCAAGTACCAAAATACTCATAAAATCAGCTCCTTTCAAAGCGTTTATCTCAAAGAACTTGTCTCAAAGTACGGGTTGTAAATAGCCGACCTTAAAGAACTTTGGCTTCGTTTTTCAGTTTGTCGATCAGCTCGTCTACCGAGGCGACTTTGACGCCGCCCTTGCGTTCGGCGGGCGACTCTACTTTGAGCAGACTGACCTTGGAAGCGACCTCGACGCCGAAGTCGGCGGGGGTTTTCACATCCAGTGGCTTTTTCTTGGCCTTCATGATGTCGGGCAGCTTGGCGTAGCGCGGCTCGTTGAGGCGCAGGTCGGTAGTGACAATCGCGGGCAGCGTCAGCGCGATGGTTTGCAGACCGCCGTCGATTTCCCGTGTGACGTTGACTTTGTCACCATCGACCGCAACTTCCGAGGCAAAGGTGCCCTGGGGCAGGCCAGTCAGCGCGGCGAGCATTTGGCCGGTCTGGTTGTTGTCGGTATCGATGGCCTGCTTGCCCAACACTACCAACCCTGGCTGCTCCTCTTCGACCACTTTGGCCAGTAGCTTAGCCACGGCCAGGGATTCTGCGCGCTCGTCAGTCTCAATATGAATGGCGCGATCCGCACCCAGCGCCAGCGCGGTGCGCAGCTGTTCCTGGGCCGCTTTGGGACTGACCGTCACGGCGACCACTTCCGTAGCAACGCCCCTCTCTTTCAAGCGCACCGCTTCTTCCACGGCAATCTCGCAGAAGGGGTTCATGGCCATTTTGACGTTGGTAAGGTCGACATCAGAATAATCCGCTTTGACACGAATTTTGACGTTGTAGTCGATGACGCGCTTCACCGCGACAAGTACTTTCATGAAAAATCCTTAGTGATATACATAAAAAGTGGATTAACCGACGACGCCGTCACTTTTAAATTGCGATAGTTGCTCTGGTGAAAGGCCAAGGTATTCAGTAAGCACATCATTCGTATCCTGCCCTAGCAGTGGTGCCGGCCTTTTATACTCTACTGGCGTATCAGAAAGATTAATTGGGCTCCCAACCATCTCGAAATCAGGATTCATGGGGTGGGGGATGTTGACTAACATGCCACGAGCATCCACTTGAGGCTCCGCCAATGCATCGGCAATGTTATTGATTAGCCCGACAGGCACTTTGACCTTACTTATCCTCTTCACCCAAGCGTCCGCTGTGTCGCGCTTGAAATGGTCCGATAGAATCTGAGTAATTACCGCTCTGTTTCTGACGCGATCTTCATTCTTTGAAAACCGGGGATCCACTGACAATTCGGGCAGTTCTATCGCATTGCACAATGCGGCAAACTGAGAGTCGTTGCCACAGGCGATAATGAAATCCTTATCACTTGCATGGAACGAGTTGTAGGGCACGATATTGGCATGCGCATTACCGTAGCGGCCAGGTGATATGCCCGTACTTAGGTAATTTTGGCTCTGATTACCCAATGCAGCCAGCTGTACATCTAGTAATGCCATATCGCAATGCTGACCACGCCCTGTTTTTTCACGAGCCAGTAGCGCTGCCTGTATAGCAATAACCGAATACAGGCCCGTCATCACATCGGTGACAGCCACGCCTACTTTCTGCGGGCCGCCACCCTGAACATCATCACGTTCACCAGTGATGCTCATCAACCCGCCCATACCCTGAATAATAAAATCATAGCCAGGCTCCTGCGCACGGGGCCCCGTCTGACCAAACCCCGTAATGGAACAATAGACCAATCTCGGATTAAGGCTTGAAAGTGAGTCGTAATCCAGCCCGTATTTCTTTAAGGAGCCAGCTTTGAAATTCTCTAACAGCACGTCGCTCTCGACAGCCAGCGCACGTACAATTTCCTGACCTTTTTCGGTAGCAATATCGACAGCTACCGAGCGTTTATTGCGATTGGAGGACTGATAGTATGAGGTTTCCTGAGTATTTTTACCGTCAGCATTCTTCATGTAGGGGGGGCCCCAGGCACGAGTGTCATCCCCTCGCCCAATGCGCTCCACCTTGACAACATCAGCACCAAGATCCGCTAGCACTTGGCTGCACCAGGGACCCGCCAACACCCGGCTCAAGTCCAGTACACGAACTCCCGTTAGCGCTCCCATAGCACCCCTCTCTTTTGAACCAACATAATTCCTCTCCGACATCACCGAGCACCCGATGAGGGATGCAACAGAGATATACCAAGCATGGCACGACGGCGCAGCCAAGGGCTTGGCCGATACCGTGGGTCTCCCGTCAATGCGTGGATACGCGTGAGTATGCCAAGTAACCGTTTCGGTTCTAGGGCATCTCCCCACGCCAGCGGGCCTTGGGGATAGTTGAGCCCGAGCCTGACGGCATTATCGATATCGGCAGGCGTGGCAATCTCACGCTGGGCAATATCGCAGGCCAGGTTCACCACTGCGGCAAGCACCCGCTGAGAGACAAATCCCACGCTGTCACGGATCACCGTTACGTAGGTACCGTCTGAAGCAAATAACGCATGCGCTACGTCGCGCATTTCATGCCGGGTGACCGGCGTCACCATCAGCGTACGATGACGCTCAAGGCCCATGAGCGCATCAAGACAGACAGTGCGCTCTGGATCGGTACCGAAGTACGCACTCGCACTCACTGCATCATCGCCAAAGGGCAGCAATATGCAGAGCGCTTCCTCCGAGGGTGAAGCCGTTTGCTCGACTCGTCCGCCAAGCGACGCTAACAATGATGCCACGTGCGTATGCAGGTCGGTGTCATCGCATCCCACCCAGATGGGCGGTAGGTCAGCGATGTCAGGCACGGGCTGAGGTGTCGACGCTTCGACTTTTTGTCCTTTTTCATAGCGATAAAAGCCAACACCCGTCTTGCGGCCCAAGCGGTTACCTTTCAACATCTGACGGGATATATAAGACGGACGGTAACGCGGATCGTGATAGAACTGCGTGAAGATCGCCTCCATCGCAGGATGGGACACATCCAGGCCGGTGAGATCAAAAAGCTCAAGCGGCCCCATCCGGAACCCAGCCTCTTCGCGAAGAATCCGGTCGATATCCTCAATAGGCGCTACTCGCTCCTCAAGAATTTTCAAACCTTCTGTGCTGTAAGCACGTCCCGCGTGGTTGACGATGAAGCCAGGGGTGTCTTGGGCACGCACGCCAGTATGGCCGAGTCGGGTTGCCAGCTTAAGCAACGTGTCGACGACAGCTTCATTAGTATCGATGCCCCCGACCACCTCAATCACCTTCATCAACGGCACGGGATTGAAGAAGTGGAAACCGGCCACTCGATCACGACAATTCAAGTCAGCGGCAATTGATGTGACCGAGAGTGAAGAAGTGTTAGTCGCCAGAATGCACTCTCGGTCAACAATTGCTTCCAGATCAGCGAATAGCGCTTGCTTGATTCCCAGATCCTCAACAATTGCCTCGATCACCACGTCGCAATCTGCCAAAGCCGGCAAAGATTCGACGACAGAAAGATGAGATAACGCTACCTCAGCCGATTGCCGAGTTATTTTGCCCTTCCCCACTAGTTTATCGAACGTTGCCTTTAGGCCATCACGAGCCTTGTGGGCTGCCCCTTCATTCTTGTCAAACAGCACAACATTCAGGCCAGACTGGGCAGCAATTTGGGCGATCCCCGCCCCCATCACGCCGGTTCCGACAATGCCTAGCCGGTTCACGTCTCTCGCCATTACGACGCTCCTCGATAGTTCGGTTTGCGCTTCTCGACAAAAGCAGCGGCCCCTTCCTTCTGGTCCGCCGTGTCAAAAAGCATCTGGAAAGCTTTACGTTCAAGAACCAAGGCACTCTGCAAAGGCAAATCTTCGCCCGTGAGGACTGTGTCCTTAATGTGCTCTAGTGCCAGTGCTGGCAAACGAGCAATTTCTTTAGCCAGTGTCTTTGCGCGTTCCAACGTTTGATCGTCGGCCACCACCTCGCTTACCAAACCCATGCCAAACGCCTCGGGGGCCGGTACCATGCAGCCGGTCATCAGCATACGCATGGCCTTAAATTTGCCGACGGCTCGAACCAATCGTTGCGTCCCACCAGCGCCGGGCATCAAACCAAGCTTGACCTCCGGCTGTCCGAACTGAGCAGACTCTCCAGCAACGATGATGTCGCAGTGCATGGCAAGCTCACAGCCTCCTCCTAAAGCGAATCCGTTGACCGCCGCTATGACAGGCTTGGAGCAGTGCGCGATCGGCTCCCAAAAGCGCTCATTGTGTCGTAAATACATTTCGGTCGGAGAGGCAGTGGCAAACTCCTTCACGTCAGCACCGGCTACAAATACCTGCTCACCTCCCGTCAGCACGATGGCTCTAACTTCGTCATCTTGGCTTAAAGATAAAAACATCTCGGCAAGCTGACACCGAACAGCACCATTGAGGGCATTCTT
>NZ_JAMZBE010000134.1:0-9962 GCF_024158645.1 Halomonas sp. 707B3 | reverse complement strand
GCTTTTACCTATCAAGGATAGGCATCCTTCTCAGAGAGAGGGATTAGGCGATGATATCGGCTGCAACAACATCCGTAGTGGCTGTCAAACCAGACATTTGGATAACTTCGTCTGCTGTGCCATCTGCATTCGAGTCGTAAACAAGCCAGCCATTAACACCAGAATCACTGTCAGTTAGGAAGGCTACCTGTACAGTGCCATCAAAGCTATTAGCTTCCGCATACGTAATGGCTGCATCAGCATCAGCAAGTTCATTCGTGCCAGTGCCGGTATTCGCATCAGCTGCAACGAAGTTGTTGGAGTTGGCGGCGATACCTAGTTTAATGACGTCAGAATTGGTTGTGAAACCAATAATAGAGTCAGTCGATGCTTCAATAGAAGCATTCTGGGTAAAGTCAATAGTGTCATTGCCATCAACAGTAATAGCGTCGGCTACTTCAGATGTGATGATAGTGTTTTCACCACCGCCATTTACATTGACGTCAGTAGCAACAGCACCGTTGGTCACTGTATTGTCAAAAGACAGATTGGAAAGATCAACTGTCTCATTGGTTCCAGTATCGACAACAGAAAGAGTACCATTTGCGAGGCCGCCACCAAGGATGGTGTAGGACTGACCAGATACCAACTCTGCTGCGACGGTTGCAGAACCATTCATATCAATGGCTTCAAGGCCGGACACAGTGATGTTTTCGGCAGAGATGTCATCGCCGTCTGTAAGAGACAGCGTATCATTACCCTCACCGAATTCGAGAGCAAAAGTGCTAGCAGTGCTGGAATTAAGGTCGCCAAGCGCAACAGTGTCGTCGCCTGCGCCCAACTCCAGGGCTACCGTAGCAGCACCATTCGTGCCCACTGCACCAGCACCACCAATATTAACGGTGTCGTTGCCAGCTCCACCCGTTACAGCAATGGTACCACCGTCAAGGTCAGCAAAAGTTACTGTATTGGTACCATTTCCAGTCACAACGTTTGCTTGTGCATCAACTGTAGCAACAGTAAGGTCATCATCACCTTCACTGCCAACCACATCAATGTTGGTGTCTGCACTCTGGGTGAAGTCAAGTGCGCCACTCAGACCTGAAGCATCGACAAGATCAGCATCAGCAGCAGTTCCACCAATGGTCACATTGCCCTCGCCAGTGACAAAAACGTCGTCGCCAGCAGCAGTCAAAGTGCTGATAGTCGTATCAGCAGCAACATTCACTGTAGTGTCAGCACCGCCAGTAACTAGAGTGCCAATAGTCACTTCATCGTTTACGTTGACAGTGGCTTCGGACAAAGTAGCGAAGGTCAAAGAAGTCTGGTCAACTTCAGTGTTAACGGTAACGGTACCAGTAGTTGCTGATTGGCCAGTCAAAGTCAGAGCTGTCTGTGTAGCTTCCAGATCGACAACAGCACCTTCTGCAGCAGTGAATGCACCAATAGCTGCAGAGATATTTACGCTATCAACATCCCAGTCGCTGCCGTCGGCACCTGTTTGGTCGACGTCAGCTACCAGCTCGCCAGATTCCAGTGCATTAACGATTTCCTCACCACTCAGCTCATCAGCTGACAGCAAAGTCACATTACCTTCGCCGGCTACGGTCAGGACATTGTCGGTGAAGATGGAAGTATTCAGTTCCACTTCAGCGTCAGCAGTTGTTGTCAGGTTTACCGCATTAAAAGCTGTACCGCTACCAATTACGGTAGCAACATCACCGTTGACTGTGAGGTTTAGCGTGTTTTCACCAGCAGTCTCGCTATCGACGGTAACGGTCTCTGCAGAACCAGCGTCCACTGAGCCTTCGGTTAGGCCTGCAACGGTAAGGGCAGTGACATTTTCACCAGCAATAACGCTGTTGTCACCTGCAGCTGCAACACCAGCAGTACCATTGAAACCGAGCTTGGTTGAGCTCAAGGTAATGTTGGCATTCCGGATGTTATCGGCTTCGACAGTTGTCGCTGTACCATCGAACGCGTCAATATCAACGTTAACATTTTCGACGTTACGGATGGTCGGAGTCCAGTCACCAGCGATGTCATCGCTGTTGTAAGTGGCGTTCAAAGTGTCATTACCACCGCGGCCATCGACTGAGGTTCCATCCAGAGCACCAGCTTCAGCAGTGAACGTGTCGTTGTTCTCGGTACCAACGAAGATTTCACCAGCGTCATCTGCAGTGAGCATGCCAGTCGTGCGTTTCGATAACCCACTGATTGATCAATCTTTTTCAACCGGCCAAATGACGCGCACCATACTTTTCTATCGTATTACTACAGAGTCATTTCCGCACAAAGCCTCTATGCGGAAACAATAGCAACATAGCTCATTGTTTTTTAAAAGAAATCGGCTTCCTGTTTTTTTCCATCCTATTTCTACCCACTTATTTCTTCTCGCGTGCTCGCTCAAGGGTTTGTACGTGCTGATCCCAGGCCTGTTGCATGTGTTCTCGACTTTCACGCTCAATGCGCTCAGCAGTCTTATTCCACTCACGTTCTTCTTCTGTGTAGGGAACATACTGCCAATTGGGCTCACCCGGTAACTCACTGCCCTGCTCACTTTCTTCGATGTGTTCTAGTGCGGCACGTTTGATGGTGACAGTAACGCCCTCAGGTGGAGACGCTAGGTCAATCTCTATTCCTTGCAAATGCATCTCCTGAATCAGTTTGGTCAGCGTTTCACCACGCATATTGCCCAAAATGCGCTCTCCTCGCGTTACCACCGGTTTGGTCACGCCAATCGCTTCAGCAAACTCTTCCTGCGTCAGGCTTAACGCTGCACGACACATTCGCATTGCAGCTGCATCAGGGCGAATGCCTCGATAGGTGATTTTGACTTCATCCATCTCTGTGAACACATCAATACTTACACCACGCTTGTCTAGCACATGCACCATACGGATCAAGGTATCGCCACGTACCGCGACGGATAACTTTTCATTCCGCATCACATTGCTTTTGGTGATACCAAGCGCATCGGCATAGTCAGCTTGTGTCAGATTGAGTGCAGCACGGCTCATGCGCATCGCAATAGCGAGCCGGGTCGTTTCGTACATCTTCTTGACACCTCCAGAAGAAAGGGATAAAAATACCGTCACTGAAAGAACGTTTCCGAACCAAGGTGACAAAAATGCCAACTCAGCTCCTCAGTCAGCAGTTTGTTGATAATAACGCATCCTGCCCGGCAAGTAAGCGCCGCATGGATTACTACGACTCTCGCGTGTCGGGGCTTTCCCTTAAAGTGCTCCCGTCTGGACGACAAACCTACTACATGCGCTACCGCGATATTCGGGGCAAGATCATGGAGCGTAAGCTCGGTAATGCTGCAGATATGAAACTCAGCACTGCACGCAAGGCAGCTCAAGACATCTTGGCCAAGCTGGCGATGGGGGAAGATCCGTTCGAGCAGCGCCGCACACTCAAGGATGTGCCGACGTTTGCGGCCTTTGTGGCGGGGCACTATATGCCGTATATCAAAGGGTATAAGCGTAGTTGGGACACGGATGAGACGTTGTTACGCAATCACGTCCTACCGAAGATTGGCAGCTTGTATCTGGATGAAATCAAGCGACAGCATCTGATCGAGGTGTTCAGCTATCACCGGGAGACGCATAAGCCTGCCTCCACTAACCGCGTGATCATTTTGTGCCGCTATATCTTCAACTTGGCGTTGAAGTGGGAAGTCGAGGGAGTGACACGCAACCCAACGACAGGTATTGAGCTTTATCCCGTGAATAACCAACGGGAGCGCTACTTAAAAGACGACGAGGCCCTACGACTGTTTGAGGCGTTAGAGGCCTCACCCAATCCACTACTGCCTTTTATCATCGCCATGCTGCTACTGTCGGGGGCGCGTCGTCGGGAAGTGCTGAATGCACGCTGGAAAGATATTGACTTGGATAGCCGACTCTGGCGAATCGAGTTCAATAAGACAGGTAAAACACGCCATGTGCCTCTGTCACAGGGCGCACTCGCGTTACTGGCCAAGCTGCCGCGTCGGGAGGACAGTGATTACCTGTTTCCTAACCCTAAAAGCGGTAAACCATTTGTGAGTATTTTTAGTAGCTGGGATACCGCACGGCACAAGGCAGGACTGAAGGATGTGAGGATTCACGATTTGCGCCATAGCTTTGCCAGCTACGTGATCAACCAGGGGCATTCGCTCTACGAGGTGCAGAAGCTGTTGGGTCATACGCAAGTGAAAACCACGCAGCGCTATGCCCACCTATCGCATGAGTCGTTGTTAAATGCGGCAGATTCGGCCACCGCGTCGGTGCCGTGGGATCGTGAGGCGCGAGAAGTGGAAGGTGAAAAGGCCAATGCCTTACCAAGAGCTAAACGCAGGCACTTGGCGCGTCAGCGGGTCTTGTCACGCAATACACCACGCCAGACGGAGTCACCGCCTGGCAGCGGCGAGCCACCGGACGGCGAATCATCAACATAAAAAAGAAAAGCAGGCAGATACACAGAAGGCAGCCCCGGTTGGTGGCTGCCCTTTTTGTACGTGAAGCGGGAATAGGTATAAATGAAAGCAGATCAGTGCCTTGTCTCTGCACGCAGTTTTTCAACTTCCTCAATCGGTAGTTCTTCAATCTCTGCGATCAGCTGATCGTTCATCTCAGTCAGGGCAATCAGCTTGCGGGCGGCATTACGTTTGCTTTCTAATGCACGCTGCTCAGCTTCATGACGGCCTTTCTCGATACCTAGTTTCTCGCCTATCTGACGACCTCTTTCTTCCCATTGCTCAGGCCACTTCTTAATTCGTTCTGCCAGCATATCGTGTACCTCATGCAAATTGGTGAAATCGCTAACCTCGGGAAACTCAAGCCCTGGGGCACGGTTGGGCAAGAATACGCGATAGAACCAAATAATAATCGCCCGCCGTAAACTCGCTTGTTCTGGGCCACTGAGCCAGTTTGCTAAATGCCCCATCGCTTCCGATACATCGTTTTCATTGCGGTGCTTCTCAATACGAAATATCGCTGCCACGATATTGTGCATTTCGTCTGACCACCCCGGCGCATCAACAATCGCTCCTTCATCCAGCAACAAATAGCTCAGATTGGGACGATAGCGCTCTAAACCACCCGGTACTGGTTCGACCAAATCTGCAATGTTTTGTGCCGCTGTCCAGCGCTTTTCTCCATTATAGAGCACGATGGGCAATACAGGTGGCAGCTTGCCGCTCGGCGTAAAAGCGTCCTGACGAATCAGATCCTGATACAGCAGCCCCAGGTAGCTCATGATGCGCACGGCCATGTGCTTATCTTCGGAAGACTGAAACTCTAGGAGAAGATAAACGTACAGCCAGCGGTCTCGCCACCATATCCGCCAAATCATGTCATCTTCACGGTCCCGCAGCTCATCGGTGATATAGGTGCCGCTGACCTGTTCCATCTGATTAAAATCCAGCTGCTCCACCCAGGCTTCATTGACGAAACCGGTGAGCAAGTCCCGCACCATTTGTTTATGCGAAAACATCAGCTTATAGCTGTGATCGTGGCGGTTATGAATCTTGCTGGCCATGCGCGCTCCTATTTCAATGTTTTCATTTTACCACAACACCCGCTCCCTAACGCTCATTCCCACGCTCAGACGCCCTACCGCTCACGCTATTGGCCTGTTACCTAAAGAAAAAAAGAAAACCCACCTAGACAGCCCCGCCCCACGCTGCCGGTCAGGGCAAGCGTGAGGCAGGGAGCATGAAGTCGAAAAATGGCGGTGGCCTTACAGCCACCCCCGTTCGGCAAACGACGTGTAGCCCTCATGGCCCACGACAACATGATCCAACACCCGAATATCCACCAGGCCCAGGGCTTCTTTGAGCCGCTGAGTAATGCGCCGATCCGCATCGCTTGGTTCAGGATCGCCCGAGGGGTGATTGTGAACCAGGATGACAGCGGCGGCATTGTGCTCAAGGGAATGCTTGATCACCTCACGCGGGTACACGCTGGCCGCATCAATCGTGCCCCGAAACAGCTCATCAAAGGCGATCAGTCGGTGCTGGGTATCGAGTAGCAACGTACCAAACACCTCGTAGGGGTAATCGAGCAGCAGGGTTTGCAGGCAACGATGGACTTCATCGGGGCTGCCCAGTTGATTGCCTTTACGCAGTCGCTTGTGGGCAATCATCTTGGCCAGGTGTAACAGCTGGGCGTCGGTCACATCGCCATCAACGCGGTAGGTGCCGGGGGTTTCCCCGGCTACCAGCTGGGCGTACGGTGTATAGCAGGTCATTATCGATCTCCTTATCAGGGATTAAGCGGCAACGGTGGCGCCCTTGAGGGCGGCAAAGTGCTCGGTGAGCTTCCACAGCGCCCGGTTCAAGCGCACGTCTTCGGTCACGCTATTGATGGCCCGAGTCCGGGTGGCCCGACCGGATTGAGAGCGGCCACGTAGCCCGCCCTTGAACAGGTTTTCCTGGGTCCGGTTGAACACGCTCCACAACGAGCCGTTGGCATCTTCGCTACGGCGGGCTTCCAGTAGATCCCCTGGCTGCACGGGGCTGGTTTGTTGCCAGTCGTCGCCATAGCGCAGCGACAACGCCCCCTCGGCAAACAGCTGGGCTTCGCCTCGACTGACCAGGGTGGATTGAAACGCCTCCACGCCCTCGGCAATGCGGGGCACTTGGTGGCTGAGTTGGATCGAGCCTTCGAGGATTTCATCGACGATTTGTCTACCGTGGCGTACACGGATACCGCCCACATCGCCCACTGGCGTGACCATGCCGTTGAGGCAGATCAACCGAAACAGCCCTAAATCGAGCTGAAAGGCCGCGCTGCGGTCGTGGCTATTGGTGAGTACCAGTTCGGTAATGCTGTCACCGACGGCGAGTTGACGGTCGGGGTCTTGGCGAAAGCGGATCATGTGGCGGGCTACGTCACGGCGCTCGGCTTGACGCACGTTGGTTTGTTGAGCACGCACGGGATACCAGCCCTCAGCTTGCAGGGCATCGACCACGTTGATGGTGGGCACAAAGCCGTAACGCTCCGAGACGGCTTCATCGGGTTGGTGGGCAAAAATAGCCGGGGCAGCTCGGTGGAGTTGGTCGTGAGTGAGAATACGCATGGGAAAATCTCCTTATCGGTCATCCACGGCATAACGGCCCGCGCCTCTAAGGCAGCGGGCGTCGTTAAGGTGGCGGTGTCGATTAATCGAAAGTTGGGGTGAGTCAGGAAAGATTGAGATCAACACTCAGGCCCGTTTGGCCTGGCGTGTTAGGGGCTGTTGAGCGTCACTGCCTTGCGGGGTATCCGCCGCTCCGGTGGGTGCCTTGGCGTCGGCGTTCGCTTGAGGTTGCTGCTGGCTTTTGGCCTGCAGCTTGTCGGCCAGCGTGACCGGAGCATTGGGTTCCTGCCTGCCCGGCGGATGCTCGGGGGTATCGGGATAGAACTCTTCCACCACGTCGATGGATTCCTCGGCACTGTCTTCAAACGCCCCGTTGGCAAACCCGGCCTTGGCCGCTCTATCGAGGGCTTTCTGGTCAAAACCCGTTTGTTGGTGCCAGTCATCCAGGCGCTGTGCTTCTGCTAGCGTTTCTTCCAATGTCCACCCTTCACGCAGGGTGATATCCACGTAGAAGATCGCTGTGCCCCGGCTTTGGCGGGTGGATTTACCTCGAAGGCGTAGCTCCAAGGGCATGGTGGCTAAGCGGTTGCCGGAAATGGCTTTGAAGTAAGCCAACCTCGCGGCCAAGGTGCGAATCGAGTTAAAACCGGTGGTACGGAAGATAAAACTCCCCAGCGGGTCATCATCCCCAATCAACACGTTCAAGCGTCCGTAGGGCTTGCAGGCTCCACCTTGGGCTAGGGGGCAGCCGTCCGGTGACGGACACGGCAAGGTCTCCATACCGTCGCGGGTGCGGCGTTTACACTGCTCACCATCTCCCACGCACAGTGGTCGGGCCGTTTGCCGATCAAACAGCGCGTATTCCGCTCTCAGGTTAAGATCTGGGTCGTTGAACAATAAACGAATCGGAATCTGGCGCAGCTTGCCTTCCTGGGCGTTGCGCAGCTGTTCATCTAATGGGTGGCGTATCCAGCCCTCCTTGGTCTGGAGTTGTGAGGTAATGGTGAACTGGTCGTCTTTTTGTGGCAGACGCTTGCCGTTGTTTTCGACCAACTTGCCGATAGTGATCCGCCCCAGTATGGGCGGGGTAATGGCTAAGCCTTTGAGCATGAGAATCTCCTGACGATATCAGCACATCAGTGGTGAAGGGTTAGCTGCCCCATAGCGCACTACGCCCCAGGCGGCCGGAAAGCCGCGCTGAGGCGTTTGCTGATTGAGGTAACGTTAGGGTTATGTGGGTACGGCAACCGCGCACAGCGGCGCTGTGTTATACGATTCACGATGGGCGATGGCCGCGACTAACGCACCACCAACCGCCGCGTACCGGGATGCGCGTGCAAGTAGTCGGCACACAAACCGGGGTGGTCTTTCTGCAGCGTTTTGGTATCCAGCCGGTGGATGGGCTTGCTCTGCTTCCAGCTCAAGCTGCCGGTGGGAAACGTGGCCAGCGTTGCAGTCCCCATTGCTTGTTGGAGTTTATGTTTGAGCTTGGCTTCTTCCTTCTTGGCATTATCCAGGGTTTGGCGAACCCGTTGCAGATCGCTAAATGCTTGGCTAAGGCCCGCGTCTTGGCAGAAGTCGAGGGCCTCACCATCATCACTGGGAAACAGCGTCCGCAGGGCTTGATCCGCCGAATCCGACCCATCTGCCGGGGGTGGCGTATCCTTCTCCACGTAATCCCAGAATTGCCGCTCCAGGGCTATTAACTGCTCAATCATCGCCTCGTCGCGTTCGATGCGGTGGATCTGTAGCTCATGGCCGCCTAACAGCACGGCCACGTCAGCGGCCTGCTGGCCCGTCACCGCTAACTGGTGCATGACCTGCAGCTGCACGTACTCGGGCACGCCGTCTTTCCACAGCTTGGCACCGTAGATCCCGGCGGTCTTACACTCCAGTATCTGCACCTTATCGCTTCCCACGATCTCCCGATCCAGGTTGGCCAGCATCCACGGATGCTCGACGTGTTGCAGAATCGCATTCACTCGCTGCACCCGATGGCCGGTATGACGGGCGTAGTGCTCAGCCACAATGGGTTCGAGGATCTGACCCCAGTGCAAGGGGCTGGTGAGCTGATCCTCACGGTTGGGTTCCTTATCGGTGAATTGGCGTCCGGTCTTGTCCATCCATAGTTCCAGCTGCGATTTATACGGATGCAGCCCGACGGCAGCAGCGGCATCGCTGCTGCCAATCCCGCTTTGACGAATCGAAAGCCATGCCTTGCGATCCAGGGCGCGGGTATCCACCAATCGCCGTGCTTGTTCCCGATAACGCCGTGGCGGCGCTATGGGTCGCTTGATGCGGGCATCCCGACTATCCGGCGTGGGCATGTTGCTTTGTTCAATAGCTTCCAGTACCGAAGCAGTGACGCTGCCCGGCTTGGCCTTGCTCGAGAGCGGTGTTTGTTTGGCATGATCGACCGGCGATAGCACGGTGCGTTGGACTTGATCGGCGGGTACTAGAAACGGCGATGTTTGATGAGAGGTGTTGTGTGTCATGGTGTGGCTCCTGATGAACGTTTTCGGTCAGACACGGCATAACGGCCCGCTGCCTGATGAGGCGCGGGCTAACCGTGATGAGTAAGCGTGAAGCGTGTGGGGTGGACCGGGCGGTAGCGGGTGCGCGCTTAGCGCGGTAGATAAACGGGATAGTCAGCCAGAGGCAGTCGAAAGGTGTGACCACACGCGCGGCACTCCATGTTGTCGAGCACCTTGGCATCTAGCTCCTCTCCCAACCGGGCACCGGCAACACCGCCTGCGGTGCCTCCCACCAATGCACCAAACAGCGCACCGGCTAAGGTGCCTATCGATACGCCGACGGGGCCTGCGACAGCACCGACCACGGCACCGGCTTTGGCACCGCTCAGCGCCCCCATGGCACCGGTAGTACCACCGGACACAACACCGGTGGTTGCCCCC
>NZ_JAMZBE010000133.1:0-10030 GCF_024158645.1 Halomonas sp. 707B3 | reverse complement strand
CGGGCTTGCGAAAGCCAACTTGCACGGGGCGAATGATCAAAAAGTGCTCGCTGGCGGTGATAGGGAAAGTGTCGGCGCCGGCTTCACGGATTCAGGTTATTGTTCATAAAGTAAAAAATCATGAGAAGTGACTAAAGCTGACACACTTTGTGCCGATAACAAAGCACCGATTACAACGCATATCCCCCACTTGATGAGGCTAGAACTCGAACATGATGGCTACTTCTGAGAAGAGAAGTCGTTGGGCCTTGGGTTTGCAGACCAAGGTGCTGATGCTGGTATTACTCCCCTTGCTGTTGGTCACCGTTGTCTTGGTCTGCTTTGAAGCCTATAGCAGCGCCAAGGACTCCCGCGAAGCGTTAGCGGAACAGCGTGAGTTGTTGATTGAAGAGCGTCGTGCCTCGGTGCGCGATATCGTGCAGATGGCAACAACGGCTATCGCCCCGATTTATGAAAACGCCGGTGCCAATGACCGTGAAGCTAAGGAGCGCGCTGCCGAAATGCTGCGCTCCATGCGCTTTGAAGGCGAAAACTATATTTTCGTATATGAGTACGATGGTACTAACATCGTATTGCCTCACTCTCCGGAGCGTGAAGGTCAAAACCTGAGAGACCTGCAAGCACCTGATGGCACCTATATCGTGCGGGATTTCATCCGAGTTGGCCAAGATGGCGGTGGTTTTTACGAATACCCGTGGGAATACCCCGGTACCAATGAGTCTAAGCCCAAGCACTCCTACATTGATCGTTTAGAAAAATGGGGCTGGATTGTAGGCGCTGGTGTGTATGTAACAGATGTTGATGAAGCAATGGCCGAGTTAGAGGCTGCTGCCGCTGCCGACCTACGAAATGCGATTATATCCGCGACGCTGCTAGGCGCTGCACTATTTGCAGCTATTGCTCTGCTGGCCTTTGGCTTTGTGCGTCGTATTGTCGGTCCGATAAAGCGCACCGCTGATGCGATGGGGGATATTGCGCAAGGCCGGGGGGATCTCACCAGCCGCCTAGCGGTGGAAGGCAATGATGAAATCGGTAACCTCGCCGTACAGTTCAACGCGTTTGTAGCGCGTATGCAGGATACCTTGCGAGATGTTCGCCGCAGTACCACCAGCGTTTTCTACTCAGCCGAGGAAATTTCCCGAAGCTCAGAAGATCTAGCCACACGTACCGAGCAGGCTGCTGCCAACCTGCAGCAAACCTCGGCCTCTATGGAAGAGATTACGTCCACTGTGAGCCACAGTGCTGACAATGCCCAACAGGCCAACAAGCTGGTGCAGTCCACTGCGGAAGTGGCCCACCAGGGTGAAGAGGCCATGGGGCAGGTAGAAAACACGATGCGCGATATCAACGACTCGGCTACGCGCATCAGTGAAATCATCACCATGATTGATGCGATTGCCTTCCAGACCAACATTCTGGCGCTAAACGCCTCGGTGGAAGCTGCTCGTGCGGGTGAGCATGGCCGTGGCTTTGCGGTGGTTGCTCAAGAAGTACGCACCCTGGCCAGCCGCTCTAGTAATGCCTCTAAAGAGATCCGCGCGCTGATCGATACCTCCGTTCAGCACACCCACACTGGCGCCGAGCTGGTGCGTAATGCCGGTGCCACTATGCGCGAGATCGTTGAGAGCGTATCAAAAGTTACCGACGTGATTGGCGAGATTAGTGCCGGCGCCAAAGAGCAGAGTAGTGGTATCGGCCAGATCAATACCGCCGTAGCCGAAATGGATACCATGACCCAGCAAAATGCTGCCATGGTGCAAGAGTCCACTACGGCCGCTGCGGATATGCGCCGCCACGCTGAGCACCTTAATGAGCTAGTCAACTCCTTCGTATTAGGGGAAGACGACTCACAAAGCCAGACAACACCCCAGTTGAAAGGCCAGTCGCGCCAAGCGCTGCCTGCCAGCCGGTCCGGGACCAGCCAAGAGCTCAAGCGCCCGGCACTCTCCTCTAAGCCTGCACCCACTAAAGCTGGTGGAGACGACTGGGAAGAGTTTTAAGCGTTACGTTTGCGAAGGTGGTTGATGACGCCCCCCTGGGTAATCAGTTCTCGCTGGCGGGGGCTGAGCCCATGATGCAGCGTCATCTCACCTTTACCGGGGATATGCGCCGTTAGCGTCTCTCCGCTTTCCAACTGCGCGTAGACATCCTCGATCACTATGCGGTCACCTTGCGCTAGCTGAGCGATGTCTTCCTCGCGGGTAAAGGTTAGCGGCAGCGCACCAAAGCAGATCAAATTTTGCCAGTGAATACGCGCAAAACTCTTCGCCACCACCACCTGCAGCCCTAAGTAACGCGGCACCAGCGCGGCATTTTCTCGGCTGGAGCCTTGCCCATAGTTGGCACCCCCAATAATCACGTGCCCGCCCTGAGTACGGGTGCTTTCTGCGCGCTCGGCATAATCCGGGTCGACCGCTTCAAACGTGAACGGTGCCGAAGCATACACGCTGCTCCAATACGGGAGCACCCGCTGCCCGGCAGGCATAATGTCGTCGGTGGAGATGTTGTCGCCCGCCACCAGCAGCACGGGTACATCCAAACGATTAGGCAGAGGGCTAAGCTCTGGCAGGGCCGGGGTGTTCTCGGTTTTTTGCAGTGCTTTAAGCTTTGCCTCATGGGGTGGCAGCGGCGCATTAAACAGCGCGCGGTTTACTTCGATTTTGGCGGGCTCTTGGGGGCGTGGGTAGGGCATATCGAGAGTGCGGGGGTCGGTAATCACCCCCGCCAGCGCTGAAGCTGCCGCGGTTTCTGGGCTGCACAAAAACACGCTGTCTTCCCGCGTGCCGGAGCGCCCTGGGAAATTACGCGGCACGGTGCGCAGACTATTAAGCCCCACCGCCGGGGCCTGGCCCATACCAATACAGCCATTGCAGCCTGCCTGGTGCAGACGGGCGCCGCTGGCGACTAAGTTGGCTAAATAACCCTGCTCAATCAGCGTGGTCAGTACTTGGCGGGAAGATGGGTTGATGTCCAGTGAGACCCCATCGGCCACCTGCTTGCCCCGCACGATTTCTGCCACCACGGCAAAGTCACGAAAGCCTGGGTTGCCTGACGAGCCGATGTAAGCCTGATGCAGCGGTTTGCCCGCTGCTTCCCGCACGGTGACCACGTTATCGGGGCTGGAAGGTAGCGCAATCATTGGCTCCAGCTTGCTAAGGTCAAGCGTTTCGTTCAGGTCGTAGTGGCAGCCGGGTTCGGCGGCCAGCGCTACCCAATCGTTTTCTCGCCCTCGGGAGGCTAGAAAGCGCCGAGTCTCGTCATCGCTGGGGAACACCGTGGCCGTTGCCCCCATTTCGGTGCCCATGTTGGCGAGCACATGGCGGTCCATGGCGGACAGGTGCTTTAGCCCCGGCCCGTAATACTCAATCATGGTGTTTTTGCCGCCTGCCACGCCGTGGCGGCGCAAAAGTTCCAGCACAATATCTTTCGCTGAGACCCAGTCAGGCAGTTGCCCTTCGAGCTTAATGCCCCAGATTTTCGGCATGGTGATATACAGCGGCTCGCCCGCCATCGCCATCGCCACTTCAATACCGCCTGCGCCAATCGCCAGCATGCCGAGCGCGCCTGCTGCCGTGGTGTGGCTATCGCAACCCACAATGGATTCACCGGGCACCCCAAAATTTTCCATATGCACCGGGTGGCTAATGCCGTTGCCGGGGCCGGAGTACCACACCCCAAAGCGCTCGCAGGCGCTCTTTAAAAACAGGTAGGTTTCGGCATTTAGGTTATCGGCCTGCACCAGGCCGTGGTCGATGTACTGCACGCTGGGCTCAGTGTGTACCCGGTCAAGCCCCATGGCTTCTAGCTCTAGCATCACGAGAGTGCCTAACACATCTTGCAGCAGGGCTTGGTTAATGTGCAGGGCGATTTCACTGCCGGGGGTTAGCTCACCGCTGATTAAATGGCGCTGAATCAACTGCTGGGCAAGGTTTAACGGCTGAACAGGGGAGGAGTCGGACATTGTTTTTCACCAAATTGTCGTTGTTATCAATTATGCAGGGATGCAAGGAAGAAACGCGGTCAGGGAAGGGGGTAACAGCGATCAGCACTGCCCGCTTTCACCACTTGCCCCGGCGTCTCATGGCCGATCAGCTCGGGCAGAGTGGCGGAAATGTCCAGCAGCGCGGGTAGGTTCACGCCGGTGGCAACGCCCATTTGTTCGAACATATGCACTAAGTCTTCAGTGCACACATTGCCTGTGGCACCGGGGGCAAACGGGCAGCCGCCTAAGCCACCTAGCGAAGCATCAAACCGAGTAATGCCCGCTTGCCACGCCGCTAGGGCATTTGCCAAGCCCATGCCTCGGGTATTGTGGAAGTGAAGCGTAAACGGCACGCCGGGAAAGCGTTCCAGCACTTGGCGGCACAGTGCCGCTACCTGGGCGGGGTTCGCCACGCCGGTGGTATCGCACAGCGTGATGCCTTCTACCCCCAGCGCCAGTTGCTGCTCAATAAGAGTGAACACGCGCGCCTCCGGCACCTGCCCTTCAAACGGGCAGCCAAAGGCGGTGGAGAGTGAGGCATTGATGAAGACACCGCTACCGCGCACCGCCTGAATAATGGCGGCAAACTGTGTCAGCGACTCCTCCGGCGTCATGCGAAGATTTGCGCGGCCGTGGGCATTGCTGGCCGACATCACCAGATTGATCTCATCCACGCCGCAGGCCAGCGCCCGCTCGGCACCTTTTAGGTTGGGTACCAGCACCGTGACGTCCACACCTTCGCGGCGCTGAATAGCACTCACCACATCGGCGGCGTCGCGTAGGTTGGGAATGGCTTTGGGAGAGACAAACGAGGTCGCTTCGATACGGGCAATGCCGGTGGTCGTTAACGCATCAATCAGCGCGATTTTCTGCTCGGTGGGGATAAAGCGCTCCTCGCTCTGAAAGCCATCGCGTGGTGCTACTTCGTTAATTTGTAACGTCGTCATGGGGTTCTCCACTTAAATAATGCCTGCCTGACGCAGCTTGTCCCGCGTAGCGGCATCAATGCCCAGCTCCTCGAGCACGTCATCGGTGTGCGCGCCCAGCTTTGGCCCGCCTTGCCCCAGCCTGCCGGGGGTGGCGCTCAGTTTGGGCAGCACGCCCGGCACCTTGAGCGGGCGACCATCGGCGCGGGTAACGGTTTGAATCATCTCGCGGGCGAGGTAGTGGGGGTCGTTGGCAATATCGGCGGCGGTGTAGGGGTAACCTGCCGGTACGCGGGCATCATCTAAAGCGCTAAGAATATCGTCCCGGTGGCGGGTTTGGGTCCAGGCCTCAATGGCAGCGTCGATCTCACTGGCGTGTTGGCTGCGGCCATCGTTGTGGGCCATGGCGGGGTGGTTGGCTAAATCCTCCCGGCCAATCACTCCCATTAAGCGCTTGAAGATGCTATCGCCGTTACCGGCAATTAACACGTACTCGCCCTCGCGGGTGCGGTAAGCGTTTGAGGGCGTGATGCCTGGCAGCGCGCTGCCGCTGGGCTCGCGCACGTGGCCGGTGGCATCAAACTCCGGCAGTAGGCTCTCCATCATGGCGAATACGGATTCATACAGGGCGACATCAATCTCTTGCCCTAAGCCGCTTCGCTGGCGCTCCTGAAGGGCCAGCAGCGTGCCGATCACCGCGTAGAGTGCCGAGAGCGAGTCGCCAATGCTCACACCCACGCGCACTGAAGGCTCGCCCGCGTGGCCGGTTAAATAGCGCAGCCCACCCATGGCTTCACCAATCACTCCAAACCCTGGCTTGTTGCGATAGGGGCCGGTTTGGCCAAAGCCTGAAACGTGCACCATGATCAGCTTGGGGTTAATCGCCGCCAGCGCCTCATAGCCCAGCCCCCAGTTTTCCAGAGTGCCAGGGCGGAAATTTTCGACCACCACATCGGCTTCGGCGGCCAAGCGGCGCACCACGTCTTGACCCTCCTGGCTGCGAAGATCAAGCGTCACCGAGCGTTTTGTGCGACTTTGTACATGCCACCACAGCGAGGTGCCCTCTTCGAGAATACGCCATTTGCGAAGCGGATCACCGGCACCGGGTGGTTCCACCTTAATCACGTCGGCACCAAATTCACCCAGCAGTTTGGTGGCAAAGGGGCCGGCAATCAGTTGACCAAGCTCTACGACTTTAAGGCCATCGAGGGGAAGCTGGCGGGTGGTCATAATAAAAGCTCCTGGTAACGCTTAGCAGCCAAGCGCGTGCTGAAGTAGCGAGTCTTAATGTCTTGTTGTCGGTTAAGCATCTGTGAGCCTGCTGAGCATCACAATTAGGCAATCAGGAACCAGGCGTTCGCCAGCGACGAACCCTACAACCGGCGACCAATGCGGCCCATTTAATAACAACGTGGTAAACGTGATGCTGCGATTTGATTTTGTAACGCTGAAACTGTTTGTGGCGATTGCCGATGAAGGGCGTTTAACTGCCGCTGCCGAGCGTGAGCATTTGGCGCTGGCAGCGGTGAGCAAGCGGGTGAGCGATTTAGAAACACTGGTGGGCACCGAGCTTTTGTATCGGCGGCCGCGCGGCGTAGAGCTAACCCCGGCGGGCCGCGCTTTTTTGCACCATGCCCGGCGCATTCTGGAAGATGTGGCGCGGCTACAGGCGGAGCTCAGTGAGTATGGCGAAGGGGTGCGCGGGCATGTGCGAATTCACTCCAATACCTCGGCCATCATTGCGTTTTTGCCCCAGGATTTAAGCGCCTTTGCCATCGAGTACCCGCAAATCAAAATCGATTTGCAGGAGCGCACCAGCAGCGAAGCGATCACCGCCGTGCGCGATGGCGTGGCAGATATCGGCATCTTTGCCAGCCACGTTGCCGCCGATGATTTAGAAGTACGCCCCTACCGGCGCGACCAGTTGGTATTGGTCACGCCGCAAGATCACCCGCTGGCAGTGCATGACAAGCTCTATCTGCATCAGGCAGCCGAGTACGACTTTGTCGGTTTACAGCAGGATGCCTCGCTGCAATCACTGCTTCACGAGCAGGCAAGCCAGGCGGGCCGAACCTTGCGCATGCGCATTCAAGTGCGCAGTTTCGACGCTATTTGTCGCATGATTCATTACGGTATGGGCATCGGTGTGCTGCCCCAGCGCACGCTGTACCGTGACCTTAACGACCTCAAACTACGCATGATTCCGCTCGCTGATGAGTGGGCCACCCGCGAACTGGTGATTGGTATGCGCCACTACGCGGCACTGCCCGTGGTATCCCGCCACTTGGTCGACCACTTGCTAACCCCCTCAGGCCCAACAGGAGAGACCCCATGACAACAGGCATCGCCCACGAAATAAAAGCGCTCACCTTTGATGTGTTTGGCACGGTAGTAGACTGGCGCAGCAGCGTTATTCGCGAAGGCGAACAGCTGAACCAGGCCAAAGGGCTGAACGTCGATTGGGCAAGGTTTGCCGACGAGTGGCGGGCAGGCTATGCCCCTGCGATGAACCGTGTGCGCCAGGGGGAACTGCCCTGGACCAAGCTGGATGACTTGCACCGCATGACCCTCGACCAGCTGCTGATTGCCTTTGGTATTGCCGACCAGCTAGATGAGGATGAAAAAGCGCACCTGAACCGCGTGTGGCACCGCTTAACGCCCTGGCCTGACAGCGTGGAAGGCCTATTGCAGTTAAAACAGCGATTTATATTAGCGACACTCTCCAACGGTAACGTCTCGCTGCTGGTGAACATGGCTCGCCATGCCGGGCTGCCCTGGGACTGCGTGCTCTCCTCTGAGCTTGCTGGGCACTACAAGCGCGACCCGGAGGTGTACCACATGGCGGCCAATCTCCTGAGCCTAAACCCCTCGCAAATCCTGATGGTGGCCGCTCATCAAGATGATTTACAGGCTGCCCACCGGGAAGGCATGCGCACCGCCTTTGTGAAGCGCCCGCTGGAGTTTGGGCCAGATGCCACGCCGGATTTAAGTATCGACCCCTGCTTTGATTTCGTTGCAGAAGACTTCCTCGACTTGGCGCGGCAGCTCTCATGAAACTCGACCCGACCTCTCTCAAGCTGTTCGTGAAAGTGGCCGAGCTAGGTACTATTACCGGGGCAGCCGACGCCTCTTTTATGGCCACCTCGGCCGTGAGTAAACGCCTCAGCGAGCTGGAGGCGTACTTCAATACGCCGTTGCTGAAGCGCAATAATCGAGGCATCGAACTGACGCCTGCGGGGAGTGCGCTGCTAAATCTCTCTCGGGGTGTGCTGCACAATTTAGAAGACCTAGACCTGCAAATGCGCGACTACGCCAGCGGCCAGCGGGGCATTGTGCGGGTATTTGCCAATATGTCGGCGATTACCCAATACCTACCCCAGGAGATGCGCGCTTTTTTTGAGCTGCACCCGGATATCGGTGTGCAGCTTGAAGAGAAGGTCAGCCCGATCATTACCCGCGAAGTGATGAACAATAACGCCGACATCGGCGTGTGCGCGCAGATGCTGCATGGCTATGACCTGATCGAGTTCCCTTACCACGTGGATGACCTAGTGCTGGTGGTGCCACAGCAGCACCCGCTGGCCCAACGGGAGAAGGTGTTTTTCCGCGAGTGTTTGGACTACCCCCATGTAGGGCTGCACACCGCCAGCGCGATTAACTTAGAGATCATGCGGGCGGCCAGCATGGCTAACAAAACTCTGCGAATTCGTATTCAGGTGACCAGCTACGATGCTTTGTGCTTGATGGTGCAGGCGGGGCTGGGCGTGGGGGTGCTGCCCCGTGGGGCGATTCGTCAGTACGTGGATGGGCTCAATGTGAATGTGCTGTCGATACAAGACGACTGGGCGCGGCGCAAACTGAGTATTTATGTCAGAGATTTAGACCGGCTTTCTATGGCGGCAAGGGTGCTGGTGGAGCATTTTATTCAGGCCGCCAGCGGCGCTTCTCCACCGCCTTAAAGGGAAATCGACGGCGCTGCTTTCGCGATTGGAGAAGGCAGGTTCATCAATGACCAATATACAGCGCTATGGTTTGGCGTTATCACTTTAGACACCGCTAAGCGAACTCCCCTTGCTTACTCGGTTATCGGGAGAGGTGCAGTTAGGGCCTCCCACAGCACACAACATCACAACATGCTTCCCGACGCGTTGAGGATAAACAATGACTAAATTAACACTACGCCACTTGCTTCCCGCTTCAATTCTAGCTGTAAGCGCTCTCACTGCCGCCACTGCACAGGCGCAAACCGCACTGAACATGGGCTCGGTGCCTACGGGTACGGGCTGGTTTTTCGGTATCTCTGAAGGCGCACGGGTCATCAGCGCCAATACGCCCTACGAGATTACCGTACGTGAAACAGGCGGCACCCGCGAAAACGCCATTCGCCTCACCAACGGCGAGCTAGACCTAGCCTTTACCGAGGCGCTGGTGGGCTACGAGCAGTACAACGGCGAAGGTCGTTTTGCCGATATGCCCAACCCCAATGTGCGCTTGGTGTACTGGATTGCACCTTCTACCATGCACTGGGCGGTACGTCAGGATAGCGATATTGAGACCTTCGAAGACCTAAACGGTGAGCGCTTCAACCCCAGCAGCATCGGCGGTGGCGGCGAGTACATCACCGAGCAGGTGTTTGGCATTCTGGGCATTGAGCCCGACTTCCAGCGCATGCGTGTGAACGATGCGGCGGAAGGGGTGACCGATGGCCGTCTCGTGGGCTTCAGTTACAACGGCGTGCCGCCGATTCCGCTGTTCACCGAGGTACACTCCTCGCGTCCGCTGCAGCTGCTGTCGCTTTCTGATGAGCAGGTCGAGACCGTCACCACTGAGCTGCCGTTTCTCTCGCCAACCGTTATTCCTGCCGATACCTATACCGGCATGAGTGAAGCGCAGTCGCTGGGTATTTACATGGGCATCGCGGCTACCACCGACCTGGATGCCGACACCGTGTATGAGCTCACCAAAGCGTACTGGGAAAACCACGACCAAGTGGCCGCCTCCTTCAAACCTGCGGGCAGCGTCGACCCCCAAACCGTGATCGATACCGCTACCTTCCCGCTGCATGCTGGCGCGCTGCGCTACTACCAGGAATTAGGGCTGGAGATCCCCGCCGACATTATTC
>NZ_JAMZBE010000132.1:0-10047 GCF_024158645.1 Halomonas sp. 707B3 | reverse complement strand
GCATGGCACTGTCTGGGTGAATGGCGATAATGGCTATATTGCCATGCAGGTCAGTGGGTTAGAAGTGCTTCCTGGGGCCGGTCTCACGGATTCAGGATTTATTCAAATGTCATACTATACGCCTAAAAAGTAGCAATGAAAAACCACTTATAAAATATAGCTATGCTGCATAAGCTTAATATTTGATAGCACTTATGGCGGCATTTTATTAACACAACCGCCAGACCTAAAAAAACCAGAACAGCCTCTTCAAGCACCGCTCTGGTTATTTTAGCGATAAAGTTGCTAACCAAGGCATAGATGCCCGTATATAAAATCGCTGTCAAACCCGGTGTTACGCGTCATTTCTTCTGATTGCAATAACTTGATACTACTGCGGGTTTTACGAATTAACTTTTTCTGTTCCAGCGCTGTCATACAGCGGCTTACGTGGACACTTGTCATACCTAATAGCTCACCCACGACATCTTGAGTAACAGGGAATGCAAATACATTACTATCCAACAGTCCTTTAAAATTAAAACGGGCATAAACTTCTAACAGGAAATGCGCAACGCGTTCTTCAGAACGATGATGAGTACAGCTTCTTAACCGTTCGATGGTAATATTGTCATTTACCATAACATAAGAAGTAATCGCCTTTCTTATTTCCTCATTGGTTTTAAAAAGCTCATGCAAGTCATCAACAGATACTTTTTCAAGTTTACAATTAGTTAAAGAAAGAATAACTATATCATGACTTTCAAAAAAGCTTTCTCGCATACCAATAATATCGCCAGGCATAAAGACGTTACATATATCTTGTCCTCTGGTGCTGGTCGCGTGGGAAAGGCTCGCCCATCCCTCTTTAACTACGAAGATATCGGCGCGACCTTCACATAACGAGAACACCTTTTGGTTGCGTCGAAGCTCTACGGGCTTATGCCGGATGTTAGCCAACGCCTCTCGGGCATCGGCTCCCAGCTCGCCATAAAGGCCTAATACTTCACTTATTCCTATACAAGAGCTATCACTACTTAAGCCGCCGTGTACACCTTTGCGATTTCTATCTTCCACTTGTTTGCACTCTTCTGCAGTAACCTTATTCATCTCTACACTCCTTTGTAGTTAGACAAAAGCTATACTCACCAGGAATTTTTTATAATGCCGATATATATAAAGGAAGATAACGCGACAAAAATATAGACAAATATAAATAACTAAACAAGATGGTTTTATAAACCACGCTAACAAAAGTCAAAAAACCATTGATTATTAACATTTGTTAATTTTTTCGACCTCCTCAGAAAATGCAACCATACCTTTCAGCCTATATCAAACTAGCTTTCATAACAAAAGCAAAAACAAAAATACTTACCGATACATTCATTTCTGAATCTAACTCACTAATAGTGTTACATAAATTAATTATCTCCCTTTCAAACTTATTCGACCTGGAAAAGAGAAAAGGCTTTTCATACGCTCAAGGGTGGGCAATAGGGACAATTCGCCTAATCAACCACTAATGGAGTAGCGCATGAAACGCAACGTTTTTGTTATTGCTTTAGAAGATAAGCAAAAAACCGCCATGCAAACACTAAGAGAGAGAAAGGACTTAGAAATTCATGGTTTATTAGATGTGGACACAGCAGTTGAAGCAGACAAAGTGTCTTTTAATCAGCTACTTTCATCAGCCAAAGAGCAACTTATTGTGTTCCCTGGCACTATCGATGCGATTATCGCTCAGTGGGACTTTCCTACTAGCGTTATCGTGCCTATTCTTTGCCAGCACTACCACCTTCCCTCACCTTCTATTACGAGTGTTTTAAAGTGTGAGCATAAATATTGGAGCCGCCTTGAGCAGCAAAAGGTAGTTCCTGATGTGGTGCCCAACTTTTGCGGCATTGATCCTTTCGCTGATAACCCACTGTCACAGGTAACGCTCGACTACCCGTTTTGGCTCAAACCGGTGAAGGCCTTCTCTTCCCATTTGGGGTTTAAAATCGAGAACCAGCCCCAGTTCGAGCAGGCCATGGAGGAAATACGCGCGGGGATTCGCCAACTAGGCGACGCCTTTAATGAAGCCCTTGCTTACATAGAGTTACCGGAAGAAATTGCCCAGTTAGATGGCAACGCCTGTATTGCCGAAGAAATTATTAGCGGCGTGCAAGCTGCGCCCGAAGGCTCTGTCTTTAATGGTGAATTTAATATTCACGGCATTATTTCGCAGCCCAAAGCAGAGAACTCCATCTCGCTGTTTGACCGCCTGGAGTACCCCAGCAACCTCCCCGAACACGTCCACCATAAAATGGTGGAAACCGCCAAAACCTTCCTGACCCATATTGGTTACAACAACGGCTGTTTTAACGTTGAGTTTATGTGGGACGAGGCGCGGGAAAAACTGTGGCTGATTGAGGTCAACACGCGCATTTCTCAATCCCATAGCGAGATTTTCGTGCTGGTGGATGGCATGTCGAACCACGAGATTGCCGTTGATATCGCCCTTGGCCAGCGGCCCTCGCTACTCAACCGCCAGGGCGTCGCCGCGATGGCAGCCAAGTGCTTCATTCCGTTTGCCCACCAAGACGGCGTGGTAAAGCGTATTCCCAGCCAGGAAGAGATTGACGCGCTCAAACAGCGGCTGCCGCATACCGACGTGGTCATTGATGTAGCGCCCGGCCAGCAGCTTAGCCACTTGATGCACCAGGACAGCTTCTGCTACCGCCTGGGCACGCTCTACGTCACCGGCAACACCCATGAGGAGATAGAGCAAAACTACCAGTTCTGCCTGGATTTCCTGAATTTTGACATTGAGCCTATCGATTCTATTGAGACTGTCGATTCTTAAGGAGGCCTACATGGAGATCGTTCACGACTTCCCTTACCCCGTCCGCGAGATCGAAAACGTGTTTATCTCTATGCGCGATGGAAAGCAGCTGGCGGCTCGGGTGTGGCTACCCGATACGCCTGACTCCACGCCTTTTCCCGCCATTATGGAGTACATCCCCTACCGCAAACGTGATGTAACGCGGGGCCGCGATGCCAGCAACCACCCCTACCTAGCGGGCCACGGCTACGCCTGCGTGCGGGTTGATATGCGCGGCAGCGGTGACTCCGACGGCGTGCTCACCGATGAGTACACCCAGCAAGAGCAGTTAGACGCCGTCGATGCTATCGCTTGGCTGGCCGAACAGCCCTGGTGCAATGGCAACGTTGGCATGATGGGTATTTCATGGGGCGGCTTTAATAGCCTGCAGGTGGCGGCCAAACAGCCGCCTGCCCTCAAAGCCGTGATCAGCCTGTGCTCCAGCGATGACCTTTACGCCGACAATATGCACTACATGGGCGGCTGCCTACTGGGAGACAACCTCTCGGAAGCGACCGTGATGTTTGCTTTTAATGCGCTTCCACCTGACCCGGCCATGGTAGGCGAACGCTGGCGGGAGATGTGGTTTGAGCGCATGGAGCACAGCGGGCTATGGATTGACCAGTGGCTGCGCCACCAGCGCCGGGATGCGTACTGGTCCACCAGCTCGGTCGGTGAGCACTATACCGCTATTCAGTGCCCCGTTTACGCCATTGGCGGCTGGGCCGACGGGTTTACCAACACCGTGTTTCGGCTGATGGAACATTTAGAGGTGCCTCGGAAGGGGCTGATTGGCCCGTGGGGGCATAAATACCCCCACCAAGGGATTCCAGGCCCCGCCATTGGTTTTCTACAAGAAGCCCTGCGCTGGTGGGATTACTGGCTGAAAGGCAAAGAGAACGGCATTATGGATGAGCCGATGCTGCGGGCCTGGCAGCAGGATAGCGTGCCCCCAGATAACAGCTACGCCGACCGCCCTGGGCGCTGGCTAAGTGAACATCAGTGGCCCTCGCCGCGGATTCGCGAGCAGTGCTACTACCTACAACCCAACCGTTTAACCGTTGAGCCGTTACCGGAGACACACACACCGCCCACGCTCGGCCTGCAATCGCCCATTAGCGTGGGGATGGCAGCGGGTAAGTGGTGCTCCTACGCTGCCACACCCGACCTCCCCGGCGACCAGCGGGAAGAGGATGGCGGCTCGCTAGTCTTTAGCAGCCCGCCGCTGGAAGCACCGCTGGATATTATGGGCGTTACCACTCTGTCGCTAACGCTCTCTTGCGACCAGCCCCAAGCCATGCTGGCGGTGCGCCTTTCCGACGTTGCGCCGGATGGAAAAGCCACCCGCGTCACCTATGGGCTGCTGAACCTAACTCACCGGGATAGCGACGAACAGCCTAGCGAGTTAGTACCCGGCAAGCAGTATCGAGTGCAAATCCCTATGAACGGGATTGCCCAGCGTTTTCCAGAGGGGCATCAGCTACGCATTTCGATCTCTACCTCGTACTGGCCATTGGCATGGCTCTCACCCGCGCCTGCACAGGTGGATATCACCCTCGACAACTGCACGCTCCACCTACCCGTGCGCACGGCAGCCGATGATGATAATACCTTTGCCTTTGAACCACCCGAAGCGGCCCCACCGCTGGCGATCACTACGCTTGCTCCCAGTCAGCATAATTGGTTGTTGCACCGTGACTTGGCCACCAAAAAGTCCACCTTGGAAGTGATTAACAACCAGGGGTGCTTTCGTATCAACGATACGGGCACGGAAATTCACCGCAGCGCGCGGGAGTACTACAGCACGGTCACGGATGACTTCACCTCTGCCCGCGGAGAAACCATCACCGAGAGCCACTTTAAACGAGATGACTGGGATACTGAGGTGTATACCCGTACGGTACTCACCTGCACCGAGAGCCACTTTCTTGTTCACGCCCAGTTAGACGCCTACGAACAGGCGTATCGGGTATTTTCAAAAAACTGGTCGTCAAAAATCCCTCGTGACCACCTCTAGCAGTCGCCGCTTTTAGCGACACTCACTGCCGTCCCACGTTGCTACACCGCTTTTTGCTACACCGCTTGGGGCGGTTTTTATAGGCACAAAAAACCCCGGCCTGGGCTGCCGGGGAAAAGGGCGTGACTAGCCATCTCGCTTTGCGTTACTTCTTACTCAATCTGCGTTACTTCTTGGCCTGCACGTCGTTGTCATCGGCGCGGGTAAGGAAGGTGCGCGTGGTTTCGTCCAGGTGCTGGTCGAGCCAATCGGCCATGGCCTGCTCTTCCTGCAGGATCTCGCGGCATACGCGCACCACCTCTGGCTGGTTGGCCTGCTCTGCAGCGGCAATCAACGCCTTATAGTTGGCAATTTCAAAACATTCGAAGGCGTAACTGGCAATACCGCCTTTCACCACTTCATCGCCTGCCATCATACCGCCAACCGATTGCCCGAAGGCGGTGAGCTTGCCGCCCATATCCTTCATGGCAGAGGTATCAATCCCCAGCTCATTCATCACCCGCTCCAGCTTTTCCGCCTGGTGCTCGGTTTCATGCAAGTGCTGGTCAATGCGCGCGCGCAGGGCTGGATAGTGTTCGATCCGCTTCGCCTGCGCTTTCAACATCTCTTCCGCCTGCTTTTCCATAGCATGGGCATCGCGTAACCAATCTTCCAGATACTTGGCTTCCATCGTGCGCTCTCCTTGTTCATCAGCGGCGTGGATAACAAATAATGCTTACTTTTTAGGGTCGATCTGCTCTTTCTGCGCCCCGGACTTCTCTTTTGCACCGCCCAGGCTCGGCTCTTGGCCCTCGGGCGCGGGCTGGTTGCGCACGCTGTACTGGCTTCGACCATCCAGCGAGGGGCCTTCCGACCAGCGGCCTTTCGGCGCCTCTTTATCCAACAGTGTGTTGAGATAGTAGTAAGAGTGCTGCATCGCCTCGTTATCTTCCGGCGTGGCGTTGGGAATCGGCAGTTGCTTCTCAAAGCCGCCCAGCTCTTCAATCACCGCCAGCCACTGCTGCTGGTGGTAGGTATCGCGAGCAATCAAGAAGGAGAGGAAATCCTTCATGCCGTGGTCATCGGTCCAGTTATACAGGCGCGATGCCAGCACGCGACCACCGGCTTCCGCCGTTACGTTAGCCAGCATATCGGCGGCGATATTGCCCGTGGCATACACGTGGCTCATATCAAAGGGCACGCCGTTAGCATTCACCGGCATGGCCGAAAGGCCCGATGAGAGCAGGTGGCGCGGGTTAGCACCGCCCAGAATGGCATTCATTACCGGGTCTTGTGCCGTGGCCTCTTGGTAGGAGACCGGCGCGCCTTCCAGGTTGAGGGCAACCGCATGACCCAGCATTTCAATATGGGACAGCTCTTCTGTCGCGGTGGACATCAACATGTCGCGGATACGGTCATCGCCGCGTGCGCCCATCGCTTGAAAGAAGTACTGCATGGCTACCCGAATTTCGCCTTCAATACCGCCAATCGCTTGTTGCAGCAGCATGGCAAATTCAGGATTGGGTTTATCGACCTTAACGGGATACTGTAATTTTCCAGAGTGGTGGAACATTGCGCTATTCTCCTAACGTAATTGCCAGGGAGAGCGCTCCCTGGCAACGAACTTAAAGCTTCTGCTTTAGCAGCTTCCGTGCTTCATCAGCAATTTCCTCGTAATGCTCAGACACACGATCAAAAAATGCCTGAGCATCTTGATCGGAGTTCTCTTTAGCATCTTGAGAAAACTGCGAGCTTAGCTGAATACCTTGAGAGGCATGATATAGCGTACTCACCATATCAAAGTTCTTATCGTTCACAGGACGACTCATCCTTGGCTCCTTGTGCCTTTAGCCTTAGCGGCTAAAGGCACTCTTGAACGTGTAAATCAGGAACAGTTAAAAGCGCGCTCGTCAGCGGTTATTACCACCGCCACTGTGGCTATTTTCGCCACCTTTCTTACCAGCTTCCGAGGCGCGCTCAGGGTCGTTGGCAAAGTTACCACCGCTTTTTTCGCCGCCTTTTTGGCCAATATCTTCGTAAAACTCTTTATCGTGGGTTTTGGCGGTTTTTTCACCACCTTTCTGTCCTGCCTCTTCGCGACTCATTCCATTATCGTTGCGCTTGTTCGTCATGATAAATCTCCTTTTCATGAATTCGGCAAAACCAACTCATTTACTCGTACTCGGCGTGTCACTCGAGTAACTTGAGATTAGCCAACCTCACTCTCTTATCAAGCGAACAGAAACGCAAATGAGCATCTTTAATTTTTATAATGACTCCAACAGATATGCATCAAATAACTTTTCATCGGTTATTTGATAACGAAAGATAAAATAATTGACTAACCCCATCTATTACCAACACACTTCTTTTAAACACCACCGTCCAAGTAAAAGGCTGCCGCCATGCGCATCCCCTTCGCAATCACCGCCACCCTCTGCCTATGGCTAAGCGGCTGCCAAAACCTGGAGGCCAAGCATGCCAACACAGCACCGGATGAATCGCTCACCAATACCTACTGGAAACTGCTGGCCGTAGATGACAACCCCGTGGTAGCCGCAGACAATTTTCGCGAAGCGCATATAGTGCTGCACATAGAACACACCCGCTTGGCAGGCTCCACCGGCTGCAACACACTCAACGGCCGCTACCAGCACACCGGCCAGCAGCTCACCTTCCACCCCAACGCCACCACGAAAATGGCCTGCCCCACTGCACAAATGCGCAGCGAGCAGACCATGTTGAATGCACTTCAGCAAACCAGACATTGGGAGATTAGCGGTAGCCGCCTTGAGTTAACTAACGCCCACGGAGAGCCGCTGGCGGTGCTGGAGGCAGTGCATCTTTATTAGCAGGTCATGAAGTAAGGCAAGGAAGCGTATTGAACGCTGCTGCTCAGCATACCGCTTAGCGGCTTAACAGAGGTTTATAAGCGCGATCACTCATAGGCGTTCATTTCCACAGCGGGGTACTCACACCTAACGATTCTTGGTAACATTCTGTTACCGATATTCACTTAGGGTTCATGGACGATGAAAACACCCGCGCTAATTGCTCTGTTGGTACTGCTGCCATTGACTGCACAGGCTGAGATTTATAAATGTGTTGCCAACGGCCACACCACTTTTCAGGACTCCCCCTACGCGGGCGGCAACTCTGAAATGGTGAATACCAACAACCTTACGATTATTTCAGCGCCTGCGGTGTCGTCTCGCCCTGCGGCTTCCCTATCCGCAAATGCTCCCGCCTTCCCACGCATTGCTATGCCGTACAGAAATCAACATCAAACGGCTCTGGAACTTCGTAATAGTCGAGTCAAGACGCGTGCTCGCATTCCTTTGAGACGCGGTTGGTGAAGTGGGATTACTGATCACTCTTTATTTCCAGCTGCACCTATCATCGCTCTCTATATTTTTGCGCATACCCAACACACTTTGCTCACGCCAGCGGGGGGAGAAGCGTAAATGAACTCAAGATAGAACCACCGGAAGGACAGTTAACCCACGTACTACGTCACACGTTCGCGAGTCACTTTATGATGAACGAGGGAAACATCCTGGTGCTGCAGCAAATACTTGGTCATCAGTCGATCACCATGACCATGCGCTACGCACACTTTGCACCGGATCACCTGGAGGAAGCCACCAAGCTCAACTCCCTGGCAGTGTCTACAGCTGTAGACACTTTGTAGACACATACAAAAAAACCGCCTCGAAAGGCGGCTTAATCACTGTCTCAAATGCTTTGCTTATCAACCACTTAAGTGGTGCCGACACCAGGAGTCGAACCCGGGACCTACTGATTACAAGTCAGTTGCTCTACCAACTGAGCTATGTCGGCGCTTCGCATTTTCTTGAGAACTTGATTGGGTTGCCGTTAGACTAGCCAATCAACAAGAAATCTTGTTGGCAATGGCTGGGGTACCAGGATTCGAACCTGGGAATGCCGATACCAAAAACCGGTGCCTTACCACTTGGCGATACCCCAACGTTGTGGTGGCCAGAGACGGAATCGAACCGCCGACACGGGGATTTTCAATCCCCTGCTCTACCAACTGAGCTATCTGGCCCTTGCCAACGGTGCGTATTAAACCAAAAGCTCCTCTTTTCGTCAACACCTTTGTGAAACTTTCTTTCTAGTCACGTGCTTAGGGCACATCAGGCGTTGAACCAAAAGCGGCAAAGGCCACGCCATTCGTGGCTTTGCGCTGCGTTTCTAGGTTTATGCCTGGCTGGGCGGCACGTACCCTTCTGCTTGGTCGGTGGTTTCGTTATCTAGAAAGCGCTGCATCTGATCCATTAGATAGGCGCGTGCTTCTGGCTCCAGCATGTTGAGGTGCTTCTCATTGATCAGGCGGGTTTGCAGCGCCTGCCACTCTTCCCACGCTTTTTTAGATACCGTGGCCTGAATCTCTTGGCCCTGCTTACCCGGCAGTGGTGGGAACGGCAGCGCGGGTAGCTCTTGTTGGTACTTACGGCAGAAAACCGTGTTGCTCATGGTGTGCTCCTATGGCGTATATCTGTGAAGGCCAGTGTGTGCTTAACGGCTAAGGCCCAGGGGTCGGGTCTAGGGTAAATGGTGCCAGCTGGCTTAACAGCGATTTGACCGGTGCCGCTAAGCCTAGCGCAGGTGGATGATTAACGTCATACCATACGCCGCTTTCGCGAACGCCGCTGATTCGTTCGCAGGTAACAGGCTGCGGCGTAATCACCAGCTTAAAGTGGCTGAAGGTGTGAGTGAAGCTGGGCAGCGCAGCGTGGCGCTCGGGGGCTTTGGTGTTGTCTTCCAGCCAGTCGTTGAGTTCGCTGTGGCGTTCAAACTGCGGCAGGCTCCATAAACCGCCCCATAGGCCGCTAGGTGGCCGCTGCTCTAGCCATACGCGCCCTTGTGGGTCGCGCAGCATCAGCATAATGGTTTCGCGGGTGGGGGTGGCTTTTTTGGGTTTGGATTCCGGGTAGCGCTGAGGCTCGCCTTGGGCGTAGGCGCGGCATACGTCATTGAACGGGCATATCGGGCAGTCGGGTTTGCTGCGCTTACACAGCGTCGCGCCAAAATCCATCATGGCCTGGGTGTAATCCGCCAGCCGCGTGGTGGGCGTAAAGTATTCGGCCAGCGCCCACAGCGAGCGTTCTACCGCCGGTTTGCCCGGCCAGCCTGCCACCGCGTGCAGGCGGGTGAGCGAGCGCTTTACATTGCCATCCAGAAT
>NZ_JAMZBE010000131.1:0-10100 GCF_024158645.1 Halomonas sp. 707B3 | reverse complement strand
CAGCTACTCTGTAGAACCCGCTCGTTCAGGGCGCGGCGTTTTTCACGGGCCTCGCCGCTGGAAACCAGCGCCATTTCCGGTTCAAAGTGGCCCAGGGCGCTGCGCTTTAACCGCTCATTGGTCGCAAACGGCTCGGGGGTGTGCTCCAACACGTCGTTGGCATCGGCGGGGTCCAGCACCACCGCCATCGGCTTGCCAGGCACTTTCAGCATCAGCGGCCCACGGCCATACTTTTTGCTTAACGCTTGAAGCTGCTGCACACCTTGGGCATCCAGGGCGAAGCGCTCCACTACCCCTACGATTTTCGGGCGGCGGCGTATCACCCCTTTCGCCACATTAGGCGCTATCACACGGCAAACAATGGCAATAGTTTCGCTCAGCGTGGCCGTCGGTAACGGCGCTGGGTTGGATCTCCTATCCATTCCTGCTCCTTGAAATGCACGGCTAACGCTTCAGTCTAGAATTCGCCGCCCCATACGCAAGGGAATAGCCCTCAACCCGCGTCAACCAGCACTTAAATCAAGCTAAGGGTTAATGAAGGTGGGTTTCTCCACGGCAGACAGGCCCGGCAAATTCCGCTAGGGTAGCGGCTCCCGCCACCAACCGATTACGCCCGATATGCAAGAGATACTGAACGAGATAGTCGCCGAGCTTGCGCAAGAGACCGAGCGCGGCAAAGTGGCCGACTACATTCCGCAGCTAGCCCACGTAGACCCCAGCCAATTCGCCATTAGCTTGGCCACGGTCGAGGGAGAGCGCTTCTCGGCGGGCTGCGCGACCACGCCCTTCTCGATTCAGAGTATTTCCAAGGTATTTACCTTGACCATTGCGCTAGGCAAATGGGGCGATGGGCTGTGGTCGAAAGTAGGTCGCGAGCCTTCCGGCGACCCGTTCAACTCCATCGTTCAGCTAGAACATGAGAGCGGCAAACCGCGTAACCCGTTTATCAATGCCGGGGCCATTGCGGTGGTGGATGCCATTATGATGGGCCACGAACCCAAAGAGACCCTGGCCGAAATTTTGAGCTTTGTGCGCTACATCGCTGACGACAACAGCATCTGTTTTGATCATCAAGTCGCCGCGTCGGAAATGGAGCACAAAGACCGCAATGCATCGCTGGCCCACTTTATGAAAGCCTTCGGGCGGCTGCGACACGATGTTGATAAAGTGCTCGGCACCTACTTCCACCAGTGCGCCATCGCCATGAGCAGCGATCAGCTTGCCCACGCCGGGCTGTTTCTGGCTTCCGATGGGGTCAACCGCCCTAGCAACCTACGGGTGGTATCACCCCAGCGGGCGCGGCGGATCAACTCACTCATGATGATGTGCGGTCACTACGATGCCTCGGGGGAGTTCGCCTTCCGCGTGGGTCTACCGGGCAAAAGCGGCGTGGGTGGCGGCATTTTAGCCATCGCGCCGGGGCGCGGTTCGCTGGCGGTATGGTCGCCAGGGCTGGACCGTTATGGCAACAGCTTGCTCGGTGCGCGGGCGCTGGAGATGTTCGTGCAACGCACCGGCTGGTCTGTGTTTGGTCACTAGGCTTGGGCACTAGCTCCGAGCGCTCTCTTGCGATTCAAGGTGCTGGGCGGCTTCCCAGGCCTGCACTTGGCGTTTCACCTCTAGGCCCCAGCGGTAGCCGCCTAGCGCGCCGCTTTGCTGAATCACCCGGTGGCAAGGAATCCACAGCGCCACCGGGTTCGCCCCTACTGCATTCCCCACCGCCCGCGACGATTTCGGTGCCCCCAATAGCTGGGCAATATGCGAGTAGCTAGCTAGTTGGCCATCAGGAATCATCAGCAGCGCTCGCCACACGTTCAGTTGAAAATTAGTGCCACGCACATGCAACGAGAGCGCCCCAGGCGCAGCGTTGTTCCTTGGCTCGAACAGTGCTTCAACCGCATAACGGGTGGCATCTGGCTGGTGGCGTAGCGTGCTGCGCGGCCACTCGGCGGCCAACAGGGCGAGAATATCCGCCTCAGGTGTAGCGGCCAGAAAGCCCATCCGGCAAATGCCCCTAGGCGTGGTGGCGACCAGCACCTCACCAAACGGCGTGGGGTGAATGCCGTAAGCAATCTCCACGCCCTCCCCTTGGCGCTTGAACTCCCCAGGGGTCACCGCTTCCAGCGTGACAAAATGATCGTAAAGCCGCGAGCCGCCGCTCAACCCCAGCGCCTGGGCGGTATCGGTGAGGCTCTGGGCAGAGGCAATCAACTGCTTACCCCGCGCCAGCGTCAACGCCTGTAAAAAGCGCTTTGGGCTGACGCCCGCATAACGGCAAAACAGCCGCTGAAAATGGAACGCGCTCAAATGCACCTGCGCCGCGATCGTGTCCAAACTGGGCTGTTGGGCTGCATTCGCCACCATAAAGGCCATGGCTTTTTCGATGCGGGCATAGTCGTTCATTGCTTCTATCTCACGGGGAAAGTGACGGGATCGCGTGCATGATCATGCAAGCTTACTCAGCTAAAGCGCCAAACCCCACCCGAATCTTGCGCAAATCACACATCAATTTTGTGCAATACGCCGAATGTGACTCATCACACACTGCGCACTCCCTTCAGGAGGATCATCATGAGCACATCGTTACTGTTACCTATGTCTGCCTTTGCCCTTGCTGCGTCTATTTCACCTGGGCCGGTGAATATCGTTTGTCTGAGCAGCGGCACGCACTACCCCGTGCACAAAGGGCTCACGTTTGTTACAGGGGCAACCTTAGGCTTTATCTTACTGTTTCTCGGCATTGGCGCGGGCCTCTACTCGCTGCTCCATGTGATGCCATGGCTGGAGGAGGCACTGAAGTGGGCCGGCATCGTGTTCTTACTCTATCTCAGCGTTCGCCTGATACAACACGATGGCCGCCTGGGGGAATATAACCCACATAAAGCCCCTGGCTTTTTTACAGGGGCTGCGATGCAGTGGCTAAACCCAAAAGCGTGGCTGGCCTCGGCGGCGGGCATTGCCGCGTACACCAACGGCAACGATCCTTATCTCATCGGTCTGTTTGCGGCTCTTTATCTGCCTATTTGCTGGCTCTCGCTGGCAAGCTGGGTCTACGCAGGGGCGTTTCTCAAACGCTACATGCACCGCCCCGCCGTCCTCCTGACGATCAATCGCTGCCTAGCGGTAGGCTTGGCGGGAAGTGCTCTATTTTTACTTTTTGAGTAACGGGGTTCGGTACTGATTCGGAGTGGCGGCCACCAGCCGCTTGAAAGTGCGCTGAAAATGAGGCTGATCATTAAAACCTGCTGTTAAAGCCACTTCTACAATAGGTTGGCCTTGTCTTAGCGCCGCTTGCCCTAGCTGAATACGCTGATTAATCAGATAGGCATGGGGCGTTAAGCCATAGTGCTGCTTAAACGCACGAATCAAATGCCCTGCGCTGTATCCCGTTTGTTGGGATAAATCGTCCAGTGAAATATCGCTGGCACAGTGCTCACGTAAATGGCGCGCCACGTGCGCTAAAACATAGGGCGTTGGCGTTGGCGCTATCGGTGCTTCTTCCGCCAACTGGGTCATCAGTGTCGTTAAATAGGCCTCTAGCACCTGCTGCTTATGGGTAATCGCTGCTTGCTTATCAAACAAGCAGTCTGCCATGTCACAATATTGGGCATGGAGAGACGGCTGATGGATCACCGCCGTAGCAATGTCCTGCCACTCAGCCGAGGGTAACAAGCCAAGCTCATAACGCAGCTCACTCAACCAGCGTGTATTTACATAGAGCATCAGATACGCCCACGGCTGGTTAGCAATGGGGTTACAGGCATGCACCCAGTGAGGGTTCATCATCACTAAGTCACCGGCGCTAATCTGATAAGACGTATCTCGATACATAAAGGTGCTGGCGCCGGATGTCACCGCTCCTACCGACCAGTGTGAATGGCTATGGGGCGCATAACAGACTTGCCGCGCATCGCTTATCTTGCGCAGCTCCACATGAGGCATTCGCTCATCACGCCAAAAAACAGGGTGCGCTTTATTATTCATCTTTGCTAATCCACTCCCGCGATACCGCATTACTCTGCCTTCCAGTGGAAATACCACCCCAAGCTGAACGCCATTTTAGCTGCTTTTCAGCCCAACGCATGGCAAACACACAAACTAGCGCACCGGATAGTCTACGCTGGACAATAGCCCTTCACACCCACAGTATGGGCCGCTGGAAGGATCGCCATTGCCATTTACGTCAGGAGGACATCATGGACAGTAACCCCCCGAACCAACGGGATGCGGTAAAACTGCTCGCCCGCTTAGGCTACGCATCGCGAGGCGTGGTATATCTGCTGGTGGGTGGATTAGCGGCACTGGCGGCGCTTGGCCAAGGCGGCCAAACCGAAGGCAGCCGCGGCGCGCTTGAAAGCGTACTAACCGCCCCCTTCGGCAAAGTGCTGCTGGGCATTATTGCATTGGGGTTAGTGGGCTATGCCGTATGGCGCACGCTGCAAGCCCTTCAGGATACTGATCACCACGGCAGCGGCACTAAAGGGCTGGCGATTCGCGGGGGCTTGCTGGTTAGCGCCGTTACGCATACGTTCTTGGCCTTTTTTGCTGCCAAGCTTGTTGTTCATATCGGCGGCTCTAGCGGCTCTGGAGATGGTTCTGAAAGTGCGGCCAGTTGGCTGATGCAGCAGCCCTTCGGGCGCTGGCTGGTGGCGGCAGTCGGCGTTGCGCTGATTGGCGCGGGCATCGCCCATGCCATTAAAGGCTGGAAAGCAAAATTCGACCGCCACTTCTCAATGCCTGCCAAAGTGCAGCGCTGGGCTTACCCAGTATGCCGCTTTGGGTTAGCGGTGCGTGGCTTGGTATTTGTCATGGTTGGCAGTTTCTTTATCCTAGCGGCTTACCAGTTCAACCCTAACCAAGCGGGCGGCACGGCCGAAGTGTTCAGCACGTTAAGAGGCCAAGCCTTCGGCCAGTGGCTGCTCGCGTTTGTGGCTGTTGGGCTATTTGCGTTTGGCGTGTATAGCTTATTAACCGCTGTTTACCGCCGTATTAACCCCTCCCTATAGCGATCCTATGGCCTTTACGTCAACGCGTACGAAGCAGTGGTTTGAGCGTATTAACGGCTCGAAAAATATGTTGTGGCTGCTCGCCACCCTCTCCTTTTTAGAAACCATTATTCTGCCGATTCCCATTGAACTGGTATTAATCCCGCTAATGGCAGTGAACCGGCAGCGCATCTGGGCTATTGCCGCCGTTACCACGCTGGGCTGTTTAGTGGCTTCGATAGTGGGCTACGGCGTGGGCATGGTGCTCTACCAATCCCTCGGCACGTGGTTTATCGAATTTATGGGGATGGAGCAGAGCTATCAGGCGTTTCAAGGCTTCTTTGACCAGTACGGCTTTGCCGCCATTCTCGCCATTGGCATTTTGCCGATTCCGTTTCAGGTCGCGATGATTACCGCCGGGCTTTCCGGCTACCCGATTACGTTGTTTGTGCTTGCTGCGCTTATTGCCCGTGGGCTGCGTTACTACGGTTTAGCTTGGTTGGTCTACCGCTTTGGATACCGGGTAGTAAACATGTGGAAACGCCACGCGCTGAAAACCAGCCTGGCACTAGGCAGTGCAGTGCTGCTATTGGTGCTGGGGATGCAGGGGTTGGCGGGGCTGATAGTATAAAAGAGAAAGCCTGGGTAGCCGCCCATGCTTCTGGCGGCTATTGAACAGCGCTATTGAACAGCGCTATTGAACATAGTACCCACTGACCCGCCAGATGCCCTCTTCCAAATGCGGTGTTACTACCTCAACCACTCGCTGGTTATCCGAGAAACGGGTTTGGAAAGCGAACTCTTTGTAATCGTTACGGGGAGCGCCCGGCATAGAGGTGTATTGCGACATACGGATACGCCGCCGAGACTCTACACTGCCCACTTCGCCACGGGCCAGCGCCACAACGCGCTGCAACATGCTCGGGGAGAGTGGCGTTTTCAGCAGCGGGGAAGCGGCCTCCCACGCCTGCTCATACTTTCCCTGGTCAATCGCTTCCAGCCACGCCAGCGCTGCTTCCTCAGCGGACTCGGAAGCTGCGTGAACCTGGGAAGAGAGTGCAAACAGTATGGCAAAGAGAAACAGGGCAAGTAACTTGGGCATAACGGTCTCTTATTGCGGAAAAGGATCTTGTGCGACTTAAGTAGTTATCGGATAACCACGCTATTTCTTTAGGAACAATAACCATAAAGTCGTCCTAGCAATGTTAAAGAATGCAAAATCGCTAGGTGAGCCGCCTCGCCATAAAGCAACTTCTCAAACCACAACCGCTCGTTTACTATGCGCCACCCAATTTATTTCAGCCCTCACCATTAGGCCACTATGTCCGTCAACGCACTCTACACCGACCTTTCTGGCTATTACGATTTGATGTGCGTCGACATCGACTACCACGCCCAAAGTAATGCCATCCATCGCCTGCATCAGATGTTTGGTAACGGAGGCAAGCAGCACCTGGATTTAGCCTGCGGCACCGGCCCCCACGTGCGCCACTTTCTTGATGCTGGCTTCACCAGCAGCGGATTGGACATCAACCAGCCGATGCTGGATATCGCCGCCCAGCGCTGCCCAGAGGCACACTTCTCACTGCAAGATATGTGCAGCTTTGAAGCCAGCGAACCGCTGGATCTCATCACCTGCTTTCTTTACTCCATCCACTATAACGATGGCCTGGAAAAGCTTAGCGCCTGCATCGCCAGCGCCCACCGCGCCTTAAACGAGGGCGGCGTGTTCTACTTCAACGTAGTGGATAAACAGCGGATCGATAACGAGCTGTTCGTTAGGCACACGGCTAAACAGGCAGACGCCGCGTTCACCTTCCGCTCGGGGTGGCACTACAGCGGGCAAGGGGCACGGCAGTCGTTACGGCTGAGCATTGAGAAAACAGAGGCAGGCGCAACGCAGGTGTGGAACGACGAGCACCCCATGGTGGCGGTCAGCTTTAGCGAACTTATCGCCCTGCTGGAGCCTACCTTCGAGGTGCACGTGTTCGAGCATGATTACCAGACCATCACGCCCTGGGATAACGTCTCAGGTAATGCGATCTTCGTGTGTGTGAAGCGCGAGGGCCTCGCTTAGCCTTTATCGTTCGGGCGCAGCTGGAGCTGAATGCCCATCAGGAAATTGCGCAGCATTTGGTCTTTACACTCACGGTAGTTCTTATGGCTCGGCTTGCGGAAAAACGCGCTGAGCTCATGGTGGCTTAGCGGCAGTCCCACCTGCTCAAACACTTCCAGCACATCATCGGCCTTCATGTTCAGCGCAATGCGCAGCTTCTGGAACACCATGTTGTTGTTCAGCTGCGATTCTGGCGCAGGCTGCGGGCCTTCACGCTTGCCGCGCTTAAAGCTGATGAAACCGTTCAAGAACGCGGCCAGCTCGCGGTTCTTCATCGTGACGAAGGCATCGTCTTCGTCTTTTTTCAGCCACGCGGTGACCTGCGGCTGGGTAACGGGCACTTCTGCTAGCGCGAAGATATCCACGATGGTGTTGTCTTTTAAATCAAAGGTGTAGCGGATACGGCGAAAAATATCGTTATTGGTCAAAATCAGGTTCCTAACCGGTAGTTAATGTTGCCAGCAGCTCATCAATTTCTGCTTTGAGTTCGTTATCTTCAATAGTGTGGGCACTGGCCTGGGCCTGCTGCAAGCGTTCAATCGCCGCCTGGGTGTCGCCCAGCTCCACTTGCAGTGCCGCCATGGAAAAACCAATCGAGGCAATGTGGTCGTTAGACTGCTTCGCTACCGCCTTATCCAGCGCTTTTTGGTAGATGGGCAGCGCGTCTTCTAGCTCTTCGGTGAAGTCGGCCAGGGTTTCCCACTGCTCCGGGTGGTCTTTCTCGGTGTTCTCGTGCTCGGTGCAGATCGCCTGCAGCTCAGCATACAGCGCTTCAAAGGTGGCACGGTCATCTTTGGCAGCGGCCTTCATCAGCTTTTCGGCGAGTTCGTACACTGCCTTGTAAATTTTGGTGTTAATCATGGACCACTACCCCTATTGCTCAGTAACAGATGACGCAAAACAGACGCATAACAAACCCAGCACGCGTGAGCTTCTGGGTGAATGGGGGGATTATACCTTGTGGGGATGGGGGTACGGGGGAAAGGTTGGATGGAAATAAACGCGTATTCGAGCAACGAACGGTTGATTTTACGCTATGCTGCACCACTTTTTATTTTCGACACCCCTTACGACACTCTGTCAGAGCTTCTCATGCCCTTTTCAAAACTAGGCTTATCCAGCCCTCTCGTTCAGGCGATTACCGAACTCGGTTACAAAACGCCAACGCCCATCCAAGAACAAGCGATTCCTGCCATTCTGTCGGGCAAAGATTTAATCGCCACCGCACAAACCGGCACGGGCAAAACCGCTGCCTTTGTGCTGCCGCTGCTGGAGCAGTTCAGTAAAGCCGCAGAGCCGCTGCGCGGTAAACGCATTCGCGCACTCATCCTTGTGCCCACCCGCGAGCTGGCGGTTCAAGTGGAAGCCAGCGTGGCGCAATACGCCAAGCATACCCAGCTCACCTCAATGGCCGCGTATGGCGGTGTAGATACCGCTCCGCAAAAAGAGCGCTTGATTGAAGGGGTGGATATTCTGGTCGCCACACCGGGCAGGCTGCTGGATTTGGCGCATCAGCGCGCGCTCCACTTTGATGAACTGCAAGTCATGGTGCTGGACGAAGCAGACAGAATGGTCGATATGGGCTTTGTGGATGATATCCACAAAATCATCGTGCGCCTGCCGGAGAACCGACAGAACCTGCTGTTCACGGCCACCATGACCAACGACGTTCGCGCCATCGCCCACGCGTTTTCAGACAGCAAAATGACCGATATGGCGGCGAACATCTCCATTACGCCCAACGTCCGCGCCGCCGCCACCATCAAACAGTGGCTGATCACAGTCGACAAAGACACTAAGTCCGCCCTGTTGAGCCACCTAATCACCGAGCAAGCGTGGGATCAGGCGCTGATTTTTGTCGAGAAAAAACACAGCGCGGCCAAGCTGGTGGCTCAGTTGGAAAAACGCGGTATTCAAGCGGATTCCATCCATGGCGGCAGAAGCCAGGCCATGCGTGAAAAGGTTTTGGATCAGTTCAAATCGGGCGAGCTGAAGTACCTAGTAGCTACGGGCGTCGCCGCGCGGGGGTTGGATATTGGTGAACTCAGCCGTGTGGTGAATTACGATTTACCCTTCCAGCCAGAAGAGTACATCCACCGCATTGGCCGCACCGGCCGAGCGGGTGCCTCCGGTGAAGCTATCTCGTTGGTCGATATCAGCGACTTTAAAAACCTGTGTGCGATTGAAAGGCGCTTGAAAAACACGATTGAGCGTAAAGAAGTGGAAGGCTTCCCGGTCAAAAAAGCCGTGCCCGCGTCTAACTTGAACCACGTTAAAAAAAGCAGCCGTTAAGCGCTAACCAAGAAGCTCACCTATTAGTTAAATTCAGGAGTCATGGGTGAGCTTCTACGTTACTCAGCAGGTGAAAAAGCGCTCAACAGCTCCGCATTCGTCGGGTATTTTTCCAGCAGCGTAAGCAGCTTCTGCGCGCCTTCAACAGGCTTAAGCGGTGTTAACGCTCTGCGCAGCGTGCGTACTTTTTCAATCTCCTTTGCATCAATTAACAGCTCTTCACGGCGGGTACTGCTTTTGGCAATATCAATCGCCGGGAAAATTCGTTGATTAGCCACGTCCCGTGATAGCACCAGCTCCATATTGCCTGTGCCCTTGAACTCCTCAAAAATCACCTGATCCATACGGCTTCCCGTATCCACCAGCACGGTGGCCAGAATAGTGAGCGAGCCGCCGTTTTCAATCTTTCGCGCCGCGCCAAACAGCTTGCGAGGGATTTCCATCGCCCGGGCATCCAACCCACCCGACATCGTGCGCCCACTGCCCCGCTGCTCGGCGTTATGAACCCGCGAAAGCCTGGTGAGTGAATCGATCACGATCATCACATCATGCCCCTCGCCTGCCTGCTGACGCGCCGTATCCAGCAGCTGATCAGCCATCCGCACATGGTGAATCGCCCCGGATATTCTAGACACCCGTTAGGCTCTTAAAGTAACGCCTTTCATACTCAACCGGTGACAAGTTATCACTTGTGCTGTGTCGGCGCT
>NZ_JAMZBE010000130.1:0-10198 GCF_024158645.1 Halomonas sp. 707B3 | reverse complement strand
CCCTCGCCATCAAACGCGCTCTCCTGAAACTTGCGCTTCACCAGCCGGTAAGCGGTGACCTCGCTCATACCGAAACCCCGTGCTCCAACCGCCCAATCAGGTTCAGTACCGTTTGGTACTCCGCCGAGGTGGCGCTCATTTCGACGGGGCGACGCCCGCCTAGCCCGGCATTGGGCTTGAGCAGCCAGGCACGGGCACCCTCCGCGTCACCCTCGAACAGATCCAGCGCCGCCTTGAACAACTCGGCAAAGCGATATAACCGGTCGCTTTCCGCCATCTTGAAACGGCCCGACTTGGCACGGCGGCTCAGCGTGGCAGAAGGGATATCCACATAGCGTGCCAGCGCTTTCTGCTCAATACCTGACACCTTGGCAAGCTGGGGATAAACACGATATGCGACGCCTGCATGTAGCAGCTCATGCAGCTTACGGCCCCGGGCAGGCAAGCCGATCTGCTGCCAGAATCCGGAAGCGACCGCTTTGGGGGGCTGGTATTGAGAAAAGTGAATATCCATGACGCCATACTCGTTTGATAATTCAATGATGTATCAATTGATATACAGCGGGCTTGGTGTTCCGTCAAGGGTAATGAACGGTAAAACGCTTGTATAAAAATAGGCTTTATTCGTCAGGTTGGATTATCCACACTCACTCTGTCCGCTTATGTAGGCTTTAAAAAAGAGGGGGGTTGTTTAAAACCCTGAGTTGGGTCCGTATTGGCTATCCTGTTTTATGTGTAACATGGCGGGTTTCAACAATAACCATCGGGTGGGGTATGCGTTATAAAGATAAACATCAGCTCGCCGCTGAGTGGCAAGCACTCCTTGAGCGTACGCCTGTGGCGCTTCGCCAAGCAGTGGAGACGCTGGTGGAGTCCCGCCGCGACTATTTTGCTGATCACTTCTATCAGGTGATGATGGAGGATCCCCACGCCTCGCTGTTTCTCTCCCATGACCAAGTGAAAAATCGCCTGCATCCCTCTATGCAGCGCTGGTTGAGCGCTATGTTTGCCGTCGAGCACGCCGATTTTGAATCCCTGGTCGAGCAGCAGGAAAAAGTCGGCCAGGTGCATGCGCGTATCGATATCCCGGTGAACTTGGTACTTAATGGCGCACGGCAGTTAAAGCAGGCGCTTTATGAGCACATTAACAGCACCTTTAGCGCTGAACTCTCTTCCGGCGATGCAGCGGTTTACGTGTCTGATCATATTGATATGGCCATGGAAATAATGAGCCATGCCTATTCAGTGGCGAATAATCGTAATACCCGTATGGAAGAAGCCTATAAGCTGTTCTCTTTAACCCAGAGTATTGGTGATGAGCGCGAGCGCCAGCGCTCCGCACTGCTTAATTGGGAGAACGCGCTCATGTTTGCTGTGGCCGCGCAGCAGGCGACCAGCGCCTTGCCCCGATTAGCCAGCTCTGAGTTTGGGCTTTGGTATCACCATAAAGCGTGCCACGCCTTTGAGGGCGCGCCGGAAATCACCACCATTTCCCGGCATATTCGCCTTGTGGATGAGCAGTGGCTCGCTCAGCTAGGCGACCCAGATAGCCAGTTTCGTTTGGCCGCGTTGAGTAACATTCGTGATGCGGCGCGCACAATTTTGATGCTGCTAGACGATATTCTGGATCGCGCCTCGGGGCTTGAAGCGGGCCGGGATAGCCTAACGCGCCTGCTCAATCGTAAGTTTCTCCCGGTGGTGCTAAACCGTGAAATTGAGCTCGCCCGGCGCTCGGAGAAGTGTTTTGCTCTGCTCATGGTGGATATTGATCACTTCAAATCAATTAATGACACCCATGGCCATGATGCTGGCGATAACGTACTGCAGCAGGTAGCCAGCATTCTTGACCGCTCGACCCGAGGCGGCGACTACGTGTTTCGTATGGGCGGTGAAGAGTTTCTGATTGTGCTGGTGGATACGGATCAAGACGGCAGCCGTCTGTTTGCCGAACGGCTGCGCCATGCGGTGGCCAAAGAGCCGATGTTAGCCGCTGCCGATACGTTACTGAACGTCACTGTGAGCGTCGGGGTTACGCTTCATGATGGCCACCCAGACTACCAACGCTCGATGCAGCGCGCCGACCAAGCGCTGTACCAAGCGAAGCGCAGCGGGCGTGATCGGGTGGTGGTTGCCGCTGTCACTGAGTAATATCGCGGTAAGCGCTAGGTTTTGGCGATGTTACCCACGGAGAACACTATGTTGATGCGCCGTTTTATGCTGTTAACCGCACTGCTGTTCATGAGCACGCCGCTGATGGCGACTCATCATGGCAGCGACCACTCGGATGCCATGGAAGGCCACTCCTCTATTGAAGTGGCGCAACCCTGGACCCGTGCAACGCCGCCGGGGGCCGGGGCGGGCGGTGGCTTTGTTACTCTCACCAATCATGGCGATGGCGATGACAAGCTGCTAGGGGCGACTAGCCCGCTCACCGAGCGTGTCGAGATTCATATTATGGAGATGGACGGCGATGTGATGCGCATGGCACCCCTGCCCGGTGGCATTGAGATACCGGCAGGAGAGAGTGTCACGCTAGCGCCGGGCGGTTTGCACTTGATGTTTATGGAACTAGGCTCACCCATTGTTGAGGATGAGCCCGTCCCTGTGACGTTGGAATTCCAGCACGCCGAGCCGATGGAAATTGAGCTTCAGGTGCTGCCAGTGGGTGCCTCTCCGGAAGGGAGCCACCATGAAGGTGCCCATGATCATGGGCACGCGGCGCACTAAGTCGGCCCATCGCCCTGTTAGCTTTGGCGAGCGGGGCGTTCCTGAAGTGGTCGCACGATCAGCCAGTCGATGATCAGCATCACGATCAAAGACGCCCCAACGAGCGGAAACAGCACGCCGCCAATCACGAGAAGGGCGATCAGCCCACGAAACACGCGTTTATCGGTGGGCAAGGGCGGCACGCCCATGGCACCTGATGGGCGACGCTTCCACCACATCACGCCTGCGGCCACGCACATCACGATGATGGCGATGCATACCGCCAGCAGGAAAAGCTGATTGATAAGCCCAAACTCCTGCCCCAAGTGAACGTTAATCCCAAACTCCAGCCAGCGGCCTAGCGGGCCATAGTCGGCGTAGCTCATATCGAGCAGCGGCTCACCGCTATATTGATCAAGGTGAATCACCCGCTGCTGGGTTAAGTCATCGGGATAAATCGAACCGGTATACACCCCGGCAGCCGTGTTGGGCAGATTGACCGTGTAGCCCTGTTGTAGGCCCAGCGCTTCTAACTGAGCCACGGCGTTGTTCAACCCAATGCGCGGGGCAGGAACGGCAGGCTGTATGGATTCTGGCACTCGCGCCTGCTCCAGCGACCAGCTGGTGTTGCCCTGGTCGCTTAAATAGGCGTTGGACATCGGTACGTCCACCCGAACGCCAGCCGGGTAGCCAAAGTTATTGCCGTTGGCCCATTCGTTCACCTGTGCACCCCAAACGCCCGACCACGGCATGCCGGTAAGGGCCAAAAACACAATGAACCCACCAATAAAGATACCCAGCACCGCGTGCAGGTCGCGCCAGAACACTCGGCTTTTGGGTTTGCCGCGCACGCTCACCACGCCGCCCCTGCCGTTGCGCGGCCACCAGAGATAAATGCCGGTGGCGACCAACAAAATCGACCAGCCCGCGGCAATCTCAATCAGCTTGCGCGGGGTTTGCCCGAAGAACTTGAAGCTATGCAGGTAGCGAACGGTCCACATCACCGTGCCCCGGTCATCCAACGAACCAAGCACCTCAGCCGTATAGGGATTGACGTACACGGCCAGCCGTTCGCCGGTTAGTGAGTTAACGGTCACTTCCGCTGAGCTTCCCGGGGTGGCGGGCGAGGTGTATGTCACCGCCGTGCCGGGGTAATCCTGCAGTGCCGAACTCACGAGTGAGGCGGCAGGCTGGGTGGTCTGCTGAACTTCCACGCGCTTGAGATCTGAATGAATCAGCGCATCCAGCTCGTCATCGAATAAATACAGCGCCCCGGTCAGCGAGAGCGCGATTAAAAAAGGCAGGACTAACAGGCCTGCATAAAAATGCCAGCGCCAAACAGCGCGATACAAGTCGAGCGACGCAAGGCGTCTTGATGGAGAGGCAGGCATGATCATTCCTATCTAGGTCGCGAGCGGGCCCGCTTGAAAAGCAGTAGAGGGTAGCGGAAGGGGGAAAAACGTAAAGAGCTACCGAGAGTGACATGGTGTCACTGCCATAAGCGCTAATTAGGTGCATTGTGATGGCTATATGCACATATTTGGTGCGCTGGAGGGCTGGGCAAGAGGGTTGAGGCTCAAAAAAAGGTCTTTATGACGGTAAAAAAGCGCCTTTCACCATTTTGGCGCATTCTTTGCATTTATAAGGCAATGATGAATCCACCAGAAAGCGACAGCGCCCCATGATGTTGAGCGAACTCGCCCCACCCGCTGCTGGTTCCGGCCACCGCTTTGACGCCGAGCGCCGTTGGGCCGCCTCGCTGGCCCTGCGTTTTGCCAACCGCGATGGCGTGACTCGGTTAGTGCAAGCGCGTCACCAAGGGCCGTTACGGGTACAGCGCCCCTTCTACCCAGAAGGCAGCCAGGAAGCGTGCCACGTTTACGTATTGCACCCGCCCGGCGGGCTCGTGAGCGGTGATGCGCTAACCATCCGCGCTCATATCGAGCGCGAAGCCCATGCGCTGCTCACCACACCCGCTGCCAATAAGCTCTACAAAGCCGACAGCCAAGGCGTGGCCTGGACACAGCACACCGAGCTGACGGTAGAAGAGGGCGGCACCTTAGAGTGGCTACCCCAGGAAACCATCGCGTTTAACGGCTCAAAGGGCACTCAACGCACCCATATTGCGCTGCAGGGCAATGCCCGCTGCCTAGGCTGGGAAGTGATGGCACTCGGCCGCCCGGCCAGTGATCTGCCCTATGTCACGGGGCGCATCGAACAGCACTTTCGCTTAACCCTGGATGGCAAGCCGCTATGGCTTGAACGCCAGCCGCTGGACCCCGCGCACCCACGCTTTGCGGGCCGCTGGGGGCAGGGCGGCGCCACGGTGCAGGCCACGCTCTGGGCGGTGGGTATTGACGATGCCGCTGCGGCCATTGAAGCACTGCGTGAAGCGCTGCCGGATAACCCCCGCTGGGCGGTAACCGTGCGCCACGGCGTACTGCTGCTGCGCTATCTAGGCACTTCTCGTAACGAAGCCTGGGCGCTGTGTGAGCAGGCCTGGCACCTGCTACGGCCGCGCTGGGTCGAGCGCGAAGCGCACACGCCGCGCATTTGGCTAACTTAATTGGCAACACGCTGATAACGCTGGAGACACTCCATGGAACTGACCCCACGAGACAAAGACAAGCTGATGCTGTTTACCGCCGCCCAGCTTGCCGAGCGCCGCAAAGCGCGTGGTTTAAAACTGAACTACCCCGAAGCGGTAGCGCTGATCAGCTTTGAGATTATGGAAGGCGCGCGAGATGGCCGCAGCGTGGCGGATTTAATGAGCTACGGCCGCGAAATCCTCACCCGAGACGACGTGATGGAAGGCGTGGCGGAGATGGTCGATGAAGTACAGGTGGAAGCCACCTTCCCCGACGGCACCAAGCTGGTCACCGTTCACACGCCGATCAACTAATCATCCACCGTTAGGAGAGCGCCATGATTCCAGGACAGTATCAGTTACAAGAGGGTGATATCGAGCTGTGCGCGGGTCGCGAGCGTATCACCGTGGAGGTGGCCAACACCGGCGACCGCCCCATTCAGCTTGGCTCCCACTACCACTTTGCTGAAGCCAACCCCGCGCTGGTGTTTGACCGCGATAAAACCCGTGGCTACCGCCTGGACGTCGCCGCCGGAACCGCTATCCGTTTCGAACCCGGCCAAACACGCGAAGTCACGCTGATTCCGTTTGTCGGCAAGCGGGAAATCTACGGCTTCCGTGGCGATGTGATGGGGCCGCTCGATTAGCCAACGGATTAATAAAGAACAACCGACGGTAGGGCGGGCATCGGTTGGGTGACTGTCTGCGCCATGGATGGCGCAGTCAAGCTTACAGGGATGTATTCACAGCGTGTCACACAGACGATGGCCGCCCAGCACTGGACTCAACGCTTGAGGCAGAGGCAAATATGAAACCGGTAAATAAGATCAGTCGGCAAGCCTACGCCGATATGTACGGCCCCACCGTAGGCGACCGCGTGCGCCTGGGCGACACCGAGCTGTGGATCCAAGTCGAAAAAGACGCCACCCACTACGGTGAAGAAGTGAAGTTCGGCGGCGGCAAAGTCATCCGCGATGGCATGGGCCAAAGCCAGCGCCAGGATGCCACGGTGATGGACACCGTGATCACCAACGCGCTGATTTTAGACTGGTGGGGCATCGTCAAAGCCGATGTAGGGCTGCAAAACGGCCGCATCGCCGCCATCGGCAAAGCAGGCAACCCCGATACCCAGCCTGATGTGGAAATCGTGATTGGCCCCGGCACCGAAGTGATTGCGGGCGAAGGCAAAATCCTCACCGCAGGCGGCATCGACGCCCACATCCACTTCATCTGCCCCCAGCAGGTCGAAGAAGCGCTGATGAGCGGTGTTACCACCATGCTGGGCGGCGGCACTGGCCCCGCTACCGGTTCCAACGCCACCACCTGCACCCCCGGCGAGTGGCACATTGGCAAAATGCTTCAAGCGGTAGATGACCTGCCCATGAACATCGGCCTGCTCGGCAAAGGCAACGCCAGCCTGCCGGAAGGGCTCGAAGCGCAGTTGGAAGCGGGCGCGATGGGTCTCAAGCTGCATGAAGACTGGGGCACCACCCCCGCCTCGATTGATACCTGCTTAAGCGTGGCGGAAAAGTACGATGTGCAGATCGCCATCCACACCGATACGCTCAACGAATCCGGCTTCGTGGAAGACACCCTTGCGGCGTTTAAAGAGCGCGGCATTCACACCTACCACACCGAAGGCGCAGGCGGCGGCCACGCCCCAGATATCCTCACCGCTTGCTCCAAAGAGTACGTGCTGCCGTCCTCCACCAACCCCACGCGGCCCTACACGGTGAACACCATCGACGAGCATCTCGACATGCTCATGGTCTGTCACCATCTGGATCCCAATATCCCCGAAGATGTCGCCTTTGCGGATTCACGCATTCGTCGCGAAACCATCGCCGCCGAGGATATCCTCCACGACCTGGGCGTGATCTCGATGATCGCCTCCGACTCCCAGGCCATGGGTCGCGTAGGTGAAGTCGTCTGCCGCACCTGGCAAACCGCCCACAAAATGAAAGTGCAGCGCGGCCTGTTGCCGGAAGATGAAGCGTTAGGGGCCGACAACCTGCGCGCCAAGCGCTATATCGCCAAGTACACCATCAACCCCGCCATTACCCATGGCATTGCCCATGAAGTCGGCTCGATTGAAGTCGGTAAGCTAGCGGATTTGGTGCTGTGGAAGCCCGCTTTCTTTGGCGTCAAACCCGCACTGATTCTGAAAGGCGGCATGATTGCCGGGGCACCGATGGGCGACCCCAACGCTTCCATCCCCACGCCGCAGCCGGTGCACTACCGCCCCATGTTCGGCACCTTTGGCCGCGCCGCCAGCCAAACACGGCTCAACTTTGTCAGCCAAGCGGCGATTGACGCGGGCATTAAAGAGCGCCTTGGCTTACAAAGCACGCTTTCCGCCTGTAAGAACGTGCGCGGCGTGCGTAAAAAAGATATGAAGCTCAACGATGCCTGCCCAGAACTCACCGTCGACCCGCAAACCTACGAAGTGCGCTGCGACGGCGAACTGCTCACCTGCGAACCCGCGACCGAGCTACCGCTGGCGCAGCGGTATCACTTGTTTTGAATGTAGGGTATACCCCACGTGACACGAGAGCCGGGAGCAGCCCGTAGAGAGGGTCTTTTGCCATGGATGGCAAAAGTAGCGTACAGGGATGTATTCACAGCGCCCTCTCGTAGGGCTGCTCCCGGCGAGCCTCAAAGGCTATACCAGGACGATATCGATGTTGAAACTGATTGAACGCCTCGGCCCCATAGATGAGGGCACCGCCAGCGACACGCTGACACTGCCCTTTGAGCTACGCATTCGCGGCCGCTTAAAAGCCGAAAGCGACAGCGGCCAGCCGCTGGGGCTGTTTCTGGATCGCGGCCCCGTGCTGCGCGATGGCGAAGGCCTGAAAGCCGAAAACGGCAAGATCGTGCGCATTTGCGCCGCTATCGAACCCGTGGTGACCGCGCGAGTGAGTACTGGCTTACCGCTGGCCCGGCTGGCGTACCACCTCGGCAATCGCCATGTGCAGCTGGCGCTGGGTGAAGACGAGCAGGGCGGCTGGGTGCGCTTCCCACCCGACCACGTCCTCGAAGAGCTGGCCGAGCTGCTGGGTGCCACACTTGAGCACCACAACGCCACCTTCGACCCCGAACCGGGCGCCTACAACCAAGTGGGCGGTGGGCATTCGCACGGTCATTCACACAGCCACGGCCATGGGCACGCTCATTCCCACGACCACGACCACGACCACTCGCATGAGCACCACCATGCCCACTGAACAGCCCTCAGACCTCGCCCTGCTAGGGCTGATGCAGCTCGTCAGTCCCGCGCTGCCCATTGGTGCCTTCGCCTTTTCCCAAGGGCTAGAGAGCGCTTTTGAACTGGGCTGGGTGAGTGATGAGCCCAGCCTCTCTCAGTGGCTATCCGGCGTGCTGGAAGATGGCATAAGCTGCTGTGAGCTGCCGCTGATCGAGCGGCTATATCGCGCTTTCGAGGAGCAAGATGGCACTGCTGTGGCAGAGTGGGACGACTGGCTGGCCGCCACCCGTGAAACCGCTGAACTCGCCGCTGAAGACAGCCGCTTGGGTGCATCGCTGAAGCGGCTGCTGGGGAGTCTCGACCTATTACCCAAACATGAAGGGCTGCCTAGTGAAGACTCACTCACGCCCTTGCTACCGGTGCAGGCAGGCTATGTGACCCTATTTGCCTGGGCGGCCTACCAGCGCGGCATCCCTGTGCGTCAAGCGCAGCTCGGCTTTAGCTGGGCGTGGCTGGAAAACCAGCTCGCGGTGGCCTGTAAAGCGCTGCCGTTGGGCCACACTGCTGCCCAGCGAATTATCGAGCAGTTACGTGGCGAGCTGGTGAGTGCCGTTGAGAAGGCCCAGCGGCTAGACGATGACGAACTCGGCCCCGCGCTGCCCGGTGTGGCGCTGGCCAGCGCCCTACACGAAACCCAATATTCCCGTTTGTTTAGAAGCTAATGAGCGTTGTTATTTAGGAGAAAACCATGACTCACTGTTTACGCGTTGGCGTGGGTGGCCCGGTCGGTTCAGGTAAAACCGCCCTGCTCAAGCAGCTCTGTACCGCACTGCGCGACCACTATGACATTGCCGTTGTCACCAACGATATCTATACCCGCGAAGACGCCGATTTCCTGCTCAAGCACGATGCGTTGCCCGCCGACCGTATTCTCGGCGTAGAAACCGGCGGCTGCCCGCACACGGCGATTCGGGAAGATGCCTCGATGAACTTAGCGGCGATTGATGAGCTACACGCCCGTCATCCCAAGCTGGAGCTAGTGCTGGTGGAGTCCGGTGGTGACAACCTTTCCGCCACGTTTAGCCCCGAGCTTTCTGATTTAACGCTCTACGTGATCGACGTGTCGGCAGGCGACAAAATTCCCCGCAAAGGCGGTCCCGGCATCACCAAATCCGACCTGCTGATTATCAACAAAATCGATATTGCCGAGCAGGTCCACGCCTCACTGGAAGTGATGGAGCGCGACTCGAAAAAGATGCGCGGCGAGCGCCCGTTCGTGTTCACCAACCTCTACGATGGCGTCGGGCTTGAAGAGATCATCCGCTTTATTCTCGATAAAGGCATGCTGGACGAGCGTCGCCCAAGGGCCGCTGTAACACATTAAACGGAAGTAGATATAGGTATAATTAGAAGGTATAATTAGCAGATATAAAAAACTGCCCAGCTTTGATGGTATGAAAGGCTGGGCAGTTGCAGTTGTTTAGGTGAGATCCTGCCAAAACGGGCCATCCCTGGCCACCACATTTCTACAATGAACTGATAAGCTGTTGATATCCTTAACTCATGTTATGTAAAGGTGTTTTGTAGCTTTAATTTATTCCTGAATCCGTGAGACCGGCCCCCGGAAGCACTTCTAACCCACTGACCTGCATGGCAATATAGCCATTATCGCCATTCACCCAGACAGTGCCATGCCC
>NZ_JAMZBE010000129.1:0-10199 GCF_024158645.1 Halomonas sp. 707B3 | reverse complement strand
GGGCAGAGGCGGCTACTGAGCAGGCCCCTGAAGCTGCCACCCGTATTGCCGAGTGGCGCACTGCACGCCTGGATGCCGTGGAGCGCGGGCAAGCGGGTGTTTGGGTAGGCCATTACGATCTGCTGGCGTTACCAGCGGCGAAGGGCTAGCCCATGCCTGCGTGGCGTTTTCTGCGGCAGCCGTGGGTGCAGCGCGGCTTAATCAGCCTTGCGCTGCTGGCGGTGGTGGCCTTATGGGTAAAACCAGCGGCCATTCTGGCGGAGGTGAAGCGTCTAGCCCCGTTATGGGTGCTAGCGGCGCTTGCCATCAGTGTGCTGCAGGTAGCGCTCAGCGCTTGGCGCTGGAAGCTCACCGCTGGTTTGGTGGATGTCCCGCTACGCTTTAGCTATGCCCTGCGCGAATACTACCTAGCGCTGCTGGTCAACCAGCTACTGCCGGGGGGCGTATTGGGAGATGCAGGGCGCGCCCACCGTCACGCTCGTCAGGCAGCTTCCAAAGGCAGCGCTTGGCGTGCGGTGGTGATTGAGCGAGCGTCCGGGCAAATGGCGGTGGCGCTACTCACGCTAGCGGCGCTGTTTACGTCGCCCCTCTGGCATGCTGCGCTAGGCGTGCCCCTACTACTCACGCTGGCTGCCAGCTTTGTGGCTGTGCTGTTGGCGCTGGTGGCGCTAGGTGAGTGGTTGCGTCGTGGGCATGGAGTCACGCTACCCGCCTGGTGCAATGCGCTGGGCCGAGATATTCGCCGGGGGCTGTTGCAGCGGGGCGTATGGCCGCTGCAGTTAGCCTCCTCGCTGACGATTGTGCTCAGCTATGGCCTAGTGATGGTGTGCGCCGCCCGGGCCATTGGCAGCGAGATGCCTGCCCTTGAGGTGCTGGCGCTAGCACCAGTGCTGCTGTTAGCCATGCTGGTGCCGCTCTCGATTGCGGGGTGGGGGCTGCGCGAAGGCGCCGCTGCCGGTATTTGGGTGCTGGTGGGGTTACCCGCCGCCCAGGGGGTCGCCATCTCGCTGGCGTATGGCGTGCTGGTACTGCTCTCTAGCTTACCGGGCATTTGGGTGGCGCTAGGTAAACGTGCCCGCGCCACGCCTGGGCGCGGTCCCGCGTTTTCTGGGCCACCATCGTCGGGTGGTTTAGAAAGCCCGCAGCTCCACATCGAACAGCGTGTCGTCGCCGCACCGGAACGAGCGCATCGTAGGGCGCAGCGCGCTCTCCAGGGTCTCGATGGGCGTCATTTGCAGGCCCGGCCTGCCGGAGCCAATCAGCAGCGGTGCCACCATCAGGTGCAGGCGGTCTACGCTGTTAGCCTCAATAAATTGGGAAATAGTGATACCGCCGCCTTCCACCAGTACACGCTTCAGCCCGCGCGCTGCCAGCAGGGCAATCACATCGGCGGGGCTGAACTGCCCGCTAGCGTTCAGGGGCAGTACGCAGTGCTCAGCGCTGCTGGCCAAAGGCGCGACCTCTGGCCCGGTAAGGTGCAGCGTTTTCACGTCGCCGTTGGTGAACAGCGCGATATCGCTGGGCACGCGACCACGCGGGTCGAGCACCACGCGGGTCGGGTGGCAGCCGCTCACATGGCGCACGGTGAGCTGGGGGTTATCGGCGGCGGCGGTGCCTGCACCCACTATCACCGCGTCGGCCAAGGCACGCAGCCGATGCAGGTGTACCAAGCTTTCCGCGCCGTTGATGTAGTGGGAATGGCCGCTTTCCGTGGCGATTCGCCCATCAAGGCTCTGCCCCAGCTGGGCGACGACCCAGGTGGGGCGGGTCGCCAGCGGCGTCAGGCAGTCCAACAGCGCCTGGGCCTGGGGCGTTACCGCCTGCGGCGAGTGCCACTGGCCATCGCTGGCAAGGGATATACCGGTAGCACCGGACGCGCCTGCACACTGGGCTGTCAGCCACGCCCACGCCGTATCACTATCGATGGGGGAGTATTGCTGGGGGCTACGGGAGTCGGGCATGACGCCTCCACACTGAAAATAACCACAGATCATGCGGGGCTGTGCGGCCCAACGCAAGCGACCTTTGCCCACATCACTAGGCAACCTGGAGGCCTACATGTATCACATTGAACGCGCTATTTTCGATATTCGCCGTGGTTTGCCGGTGGTTATTAACAGCGGTGAGCAGCGCCTTCTGGTGCAAGCGTTGGAAGGCAGCCGCTCGGTAGATGCCCTGGCACGCCTCTCCGGTGCGCGCCCCACGCTGGTACTCACGCGCCACCGCCTGGAGGCCATGGGCATGTCGCTCACCGCCGAGGCCGCCTGCCTGCCACTACCAGAGCATGTGAGTGAACACGAGCTAAACCAGCTAGCGGTAGCAAATGCAGCCACTAAGCCTAGCGCGCTACTCAGCGGCTTGAAGCCCGCCGGGGCGGCAGAGCGTAGTGCGGTAGCGCTAATGCGACGGGCGCTACTGATTCCGGCAGCGCTGACTGCGGTGGTCAGCGAACGGGCACAGGAGGAGGTGGCCGAGCAAATTGCCCAAGGGCGGCTGTTGGAAGTGAAGGCTGAAGAGGCGCTGGCGTGTTTGGCTGGCGCGCCGGGCATGCTGAAACGGGTGAGCGAGGCTAATATTCCGCTTGAGGATGCCCCCAATAGCCGCTTTGTGCTGTTCCGTGAACCGGATGGCCTACGCGAGCACGTTGCCGTGGTGATCGGTGAACTCGATAGCCTGGAAGGCCCCGTGCCGCTGCGTATGCACTCCGCCTGCTTAACCGGCGACCTGTTTGGCAGCCTGCGCTGTGACTGCGGCGAACAGCTGCGTAATGCCGTGGCCGATATCCAGGCGATGGGGGGCGGTGTACTGCTCTACCTTGCCCAAGAGGGGCGGGGAATTGGCTTAGCCAATAAGCTGCGTGCCTATACGCTGCAGGATAGCGGCCTGGATACGGTGGATGCCGACCAGGTACTGGGCTTTGGCGACGACGAACGCCAGTACGCGGTGGCGGTGGACATGCTGAACGCTCTGAGTATTGATCAGGTACAGCTACTCACCAACAACCCGCTGAAAATGGCCGCGTTGCGCGAAGGCGGTATTGAGGTGGTATCCCGCCAGGCGCTGTATGGCAGCGTGACCGACCATAACCATCGCTACCTGAGCGCCAAAGCCAACCGGGCGGGCCACTTTTTGGATGAAGTGCTAGAAAGCCGCAGTCGCTAACGTTTACCTGCGGCCGCTGATGGCTCCAGCGGCGGCAGCTTGGCCGTTTCTGCTACCACCTGGGCAAGTTGTGCAGCATAGTGGTGAACAAGCCGTTTACCGAGGGCGGCGTTGGCTTGGCTAGCATCCCCCGCTACGCCGTGGTGGCTTAAATCTTCCCCTAGCCAAGCGAAAGCAGCGCTGCCTTCCGGGCTTACCAAAGCGCCCTCCGATGGTGTGGCGGGGGCGGCGGGGGTATAGCCTTCAAACGTCACCAGTTGCGGCGCTAAGTGCTGCATCATGGAAGTTTCCAGCAGCCCGCCGTGCAGCCCGTAGCGCAGCTCATCGGCGTTCATCGCGCCTTCCAAGGGGGGCAGCCGCGTGTAGGTCGCTTTGACCACGCGCATGTGGCAGCGCCGCCGAAGCGTGAGCGCAGCTAAATCCATCACCGATTTATTCCCCCCGTGGCTATTAATCAGCATGAGCTTGTGAATCCCTGCACGGGCAATGCTCTCGCCGTAGGCTTCCAATGTAGCGATCGCCAGCGGCGCGGGCAGGCTCAGCGTGCCGGCAAAACTGGCATGCTCATCGCTGGCACCCACCGCGATAGCGGGCAGACACACAACATCCACGCTAGCGTCCTGCTTCTCTAACTGTTTGAGCATCGCCGCCTGCAAGCCCTCGCCGATGATTAGGTCGGTGCCTAGCGGCAGATGAGTGCCATGCTGTTCAATGGCCCCTAGGGTAATCACCGCCACCGGGTCGCGCTGGGCAAGGGTGCGTAGTTGGGGGGCGGTCAGGTGCTGCCAGTGATAAACCATGACAATCTCGCTAGCTGAGTGGGTTGTTCAGTAAGTGGCTAGTGGTTGGCGAGTGGCGCCGCCAGCAGCGGGTGGTCGCTGCGGCAGGCGTAGATATCGCCTGACGCGAGATTCCCTGCGCCTTCAGCAAGCCATGCTGCCATGGCATTCGGCGTTTGCCACGTAGCAAACCGGAACTGGCGCTGCTCTCCGGCAATGGCGTTAAAGCGGTAGTCGCCTAGCCGGTTTATCTGTGCTAGGCAGGCGTGGCTGACCTCCAGCATTCCGGCGACAAATTCAACCGAGAGCGCGGCCACCGGATGGCTAAGCCCCTGCAGCACCTCGGCTTCAAACCCTTCTACGTCGATTTTGATAAAGCGTGGTTCGCCAAAGCGCTCAATCAAGGCATCCAGGGTGGTCATCTCCACCCGCAGGGTTTGCTCCCAGCGCACCCGTTGAAAACCGGGGTTTCGCTCGCCCACTAGGCTACGCCACTCGGTTGCTAGGGTGGAGAGGGTCGGGTTGCCCACACTAATGGCAATATCCGCATAGCCTGGCTCGGGGCCAACGGCCATCGGCAGCAGTGAGATATGCGGGCTTTTTAAAAGCCGTTGGAACCATTTGGCGAGCGCTGGTTGAGGCTCTAAGGCTATTACCTGGGCGCCCAGCGCTTGAAAGGCCGCGCTGCGGTCGCCTAGGTGAGCACCAATATCAAATGCAATATCGCCCTTTGCTAAAAAGGGCTGGTAGAGCCGCTGTAAACTTCGCTGACGCCCAGGCCGCCAGTAAATAAACAGCGAGCGGGCTAGCCCGCTGGCGCTGCGCAGCTGCTGTAGCGTCGAAGAGGGCATTAGTGAGGCTCCTTAGCGCGGGGGGCAGGCGGCTCATGGGGGGCTTTGGCGGGCTTAAGCAGTTGGCAAGGCATCTCCCCCAGCAGTTCCGCTGGTGGCATGACCAGCATAGCAGAGGGCGTCTGCGTTAATATTTGAGGGCTACGCGCCATTAGATTCGCAAAATCCTGTAAAAGCACCGGTTTCAAACTAATGCTGGGGGTATGTAACAGGCCAAAACGGTGGCTGATGACGCCGCCCCAGGTGCCACTGCTGGAGTATTTAACCAGCGGCGCGGCGGCCACTAGCCCGAGCCAGGCGGGCGTTAGCCAGCCAAACGCGGAGGGTGAAAAAAGCACCATGGTTCCTGCCCATAGCACACCGCATAGGGTCATCCACCCCGTATGCCGCCAGGTTTCTCGCCAGCTTAACGAGCGTTCGCCCCGGTGTTGGGTTTGCCAGTCGATGGCGCGGCCGATCAACACGTTAATAATAAATAGGCTATGCCACGCCATCATCAACGGGGCAATTAAGGCGGCAAACACCATTTCCAATAGTGTGCTGACCACCAGTTTAAAGCGTCCGCCAAAGGCGTGGGGACATTGGCAGAAGATTAACAGTAAGCCCAGCAGCTTAGGCGCAATCAGCATCCCCAAGGTGGTACTTAGTAGCCACAGGGAGAGCGCCTGGGGCAGCAGTGGTTCGGCTGCGTCGTCAATGGCGTGGTAGCCCACCATCAAGCTGGTACACAGTAAAAGTCCAAGCCATACCAGTGATGAAAGATAGGCAAAGGCGCCAAAAAAGAAGTGCAGGCGGCTGATAGGGTGGAAGCCCACGCCAGCTAGCAGGCGTAAGTGTTGTAAGTTGCCTTGCAGCCAGCGGCGGTCGCGTTTGGCAAAGTCGAGCAGGTTGCTGGGCATGGCTTCAAAACTGTTACGCGAGGCGCTGGCATGGGGGTTGCGCCGCGACATGGCCGCCGTGGCGGAGGTGTCCAGCAGTACCTGCCAGCCGCCGCGTTTAAGTAGCGCGGCTTCCACAAAATCGTGGCTTAGCAGTTCGCCTCCCAGCGGTGGTTTGCCCGGCAGCGTAGGTAGCCCCGCGTGGGCCATAAAGGCGCGGGTGCGAATAATCGCATTGTGCCCCCAGTAGTTAGCAGCATCGCCCTGCCAGAAACTTTGGCCCGCTGCCAGCATGGGGCTATAGAGTGCCGAGGCGAGCTGGGTAAAACGGCCAAACAGCGTGCGTTGCCCCACGGGAATGGGCACGGTTTGAATGAGCCCCACGGTGGGGTAGCGCTGCATTTGATGCACCATGTGCAGCAGCGTGTCACCGCTCATCAGGCTGTCAGCATCCAGCACTACCATATAGTCGTAGCGGCGCCCCCAGCGCCGACAAAAATCGGCAATATTGCCCGCTTTACGTCCGTGGTTATTGGGGCGGCGGCGGTAGTGGATCGCGAGCTGGCCTGCCATGCGCTGCTGCAGCGCGGCCACGTGGGCAGCTTCTTCTTCAGCGTGGGCAGCATCCTGAGTATCGCTGAGGATAAAAACTTCAAAATGCTGACGAATAACGTTGGCGGTGTCGTCACCTTGAGGAGTGGGCTGCTGTAGTAGCGAGCGGCAAGTGGCCTCTAGGCCAGCAATGGTAGGAATGGGCGGCTCGGCGTAAATAGGCATGACCAGCGCCGTACGGCTGACCAAGCGGCTGGTAGTGGGGCGCTCGGCGGTTAAGCGTTTAAGGCTTAACGGATCTAGGCGCAGCGCGCAGATCACAAAGCCGCAAATGGCTCCCCAAAACGCCAGCGCAATCCAGCTAAACGTCAGCCCGAACAGCGTAAGCATGGTGATTTGCCAGCCTAGCGCTAAGTTGCTGACGACTTGAGCCATCGCTAGACAGCCGGCGATGCTGGAGCCAATGACCAGCGTGGCGAGCAGGGCCCGGCGGGCGTTGAGCCATGGAATAGACGGCGTGAACGTGGGTGCATTACGCATCGGGATACCACACATAGTTCCAGGTTTCTGTGACCGGCTCACCGTCATGCATCAGACGCAGGCGGATATCGTTGGGCTGACTGCTGGGCGGTAGTCTGAACGTGGCCCGTCTTCCGTTATCGGGCAGCACTTTTACCTGGGGCAGCAGCGCTTCGCCATTGAGCACGCTGATATCCAGCGCTAATTTGGCCTCTGGGGCGAGGTTATCCAATTCGCCTCCGGCAAAATCGACCACAAACTGGCGCTGGTTCGCTGAGGAGGAATTCGTTTCACCCGGCACGGCGGCGGTGCCTTGACGGGTGCGAATCACCTGCCCAAGGGTGTGCTCTTCGGGCTGTTCGTTAAGGGTGTAGGTGCGGTAGTGCAGGTGCTGGGATTCACCGGCACTTAGCGTGTCGTCGGATACCCAGTAGGCCACGATGTTGTCGTGGGTTTCATCTGGCGTGGGGATTTCCACTAGCTCCACGCGGCCCTGGCCCCAGGCTTCCAGCGGCTCTACCCACTGGCTGGGGCGGCGGTGGTAGTTGGCTTCCAGGTCAAGGTAGCGGTCGAAGTCGCGCTCTCGCTGCATCAGGCCAAACCCCTGGGGCGCATCGTCGGCAAAGCTTGAGACCCTCACCGCTGTGGGGTTGCTCAGCGGCCGCCAAATCCATTCGCCGCTACCGGTATGCATTAACAGGCCGTCCGAGTCATGCACCTGGGGGCGGAAGTCGTCTGGCCGCTGGGCCGAGGCTTCGCCATAGGTGAACATGCTGGTGAGCGGCGCAATGCCTACTTTCTCCACATCGCTGCGGGCAAAAATTTCGGCTTCCACCTCGGCTTCGGTTTGTTCGCCGGGGGTGAGGGTAAAGCGGTAGGCACCGCTGAGCGACGGGCTATCCATCAGTGCCATCAGCGTGACACTCTCGGTGTCGTTGTCAGGTGTGACCAGCCAAAATTCACGAAAGGCAGGAAACTCTTCGCCTTGGGAGGAGGCCGTGTTGATCGCCAGCCCACGGGTGGATAACCCGTAGGCCTGATGCTGACCAACCAAACGAAAGTAGCTGGCGCCTAAAAACACCGCGAACTCATCGGCGTAGTCGGAGTTGTTAATTGGGTAGTGGAGCCTAAACCCGGCGTGGCCGCTGCCGCTTAAATCATGCTCAAGCAGAGTGCTTGCCTCGCCGTCGTAACGAAAGTCATCGGCGGTGAAGTCGAGCGGTGTTACCTCGCCTGCTTCTACCAAGTTCAGCGTCACCGGTGTTTGGAATAGAAACCCGCTATGAAATAGCTGCAGGCTAAAAGGGCTTTCATCGCGCCAGTAGGCGCGCTCTGGGTTAAAGCGTATTTGCCGGTAACCGTCGTAATTTAACGCCTGCAGGGCTTCAGGCAGATTTGCCTCGGGCGCTTGATAGGGGGAAGCAGCTAACTGTTTGGCACGTTCTAGTACCTGTTGAAATACAGCATCTTCGCTGGCTGAAGCAGGAAGGGCGAGTAACCAACCTAATGACAACATCCATTTTGCAGCAGTACGACAACCCATGGGCGAGTTCCTTTCGTTACCAATAAGAGAGTTAACAACACGTCATTGTGTGAAATATTTGAACAAAAACTATACGCTTAACAAGTTAGGTTAAAAAATGGCAATTTAAACGCAGCGAGGCGCGTGTGCCGCTTGCCGGTTATGCCGCTGATATTCTGTTCACCGCTAGTAGTCCATGAGGTCTCAATGCTCCGTATTCTATTAACGGCCAGCGCGCTTAACCTGCTGCTTATCCTTCCCTTATGGTGGCGTTCTGGCACGCTGGGCTCGCCACTGATCGCTTGGGAAGCATGGGTTATAGCCCCAGCCATACTGCTGTTACCTCCGGGTTTTTGGCGGCGTGTGGTAGGGGTGGGCGTGGTAAGCATCATGGCACTGGCAACGGCAGCAAATCTCGGTGAAGCTGCGACTTACACTGCATTTGGAAGGCCGCTTAACCTCTACCTGGATGTACCGCTGGTGCGCTCTATTTACCACTTACTTGTAGGTAATGTAGGCCAACTCGCAGCGGTTTGCCTGATGCTGATTGGCGGCGTGCTGCTGCTTATGCTGCTTTGGGGACTGTTGCGATTGCTGCTGCCCGCCACTCACTTGAGGCTCGGCCGCTGGTCGGGGAAATTGGCGCTTGCAGTACTAGGGCTGGCGATGTGTTTATCCTTGTTAGAGTTCCACGGTAGCCGCTTGGTTCCCAATACAACGCTTCCGATGGTGAATACCGCACGTTTTCAGTGGGAGCAGGTGGTGGAAACCCATCGCGCTCGGCAAGCCTTTACTGAACAGCTGGAAGAAAATCCGCTGGCGGTTCAGGCGCTGCCTGGGTTGGCGGGGCGTAACGTGCTGCTGACGTTTATTGAATCTTATGGTGTCTCTGCGCTCAACGACCCGCGCTATAACCGAACGCTGCTGCTGACTTTGGAAGATATTAATCGCCGATTAGCAGAAAACGACCTGCACGTGGTGTCGGGGCTGGTGGAATCACCGATACAAGGCGGGCAGTCGTGGCTGGCCCATGCCACCACGCTTAGCGGCCGCTGGATCGACAATCAGCTGTGGTACCGGCTGATGCTAGATAGTGGCCACTCGACGTTGATCGATGACTTTCGTGCAACCGGCCAGCGCACGCTGAGCGTGATGCCTGCGATTACTCTGGCATGGCCGGAAGGGCGTGCTTACGGGTTTGACGAGATCGCCGCCGCTAAGGATATTCCCTACGCAGGGCCGCCACTCAACTGGGTGACCATGCCTGACCAGTTTACGCTGGACTACACCCAGCGGGAGCTGCTTGGCGATGCGCCGCTGTTTGCACAGCTGGCGCTGATTTCCAGCCACGCGCCCTGGACGCCGGTGTTACCAGTATTGGAGAACTGGTCGCTGGTAGGCGACGGCAGTATCTATGCGCCCTGGGAGAACGCAGGCGACCCACCCGAGGTGATCTGGCGAGATTTGGAGCGCATTCGTGACCATTACGCGTGGTCGGTGGACTACTCTGTTAGCGTGACAGGGCGCTGGGCTGAGCGCGTGGCCGATGAGCAGACGCTGTTGATTGTGCTGGGTGACCACCAGCCCGCACCGCTGATTACCGGCGAGGATGCCAGCGCCGCCGTGCCGGTGCACATTATCAGCGGCGACCCGGCGCTACTGGCAAAGTTTAAACAGCGCGGCTTTGTGGATGGCATGTTGCCCCCTCTGGCTCGCCCGCAGGATGCGCCGCGTATGAGCCAGCTGCGCCACTGGCTGCAGCAGGACTTTGGCCCTTCAGCACCATCACCAAGGACGACACCATGATTCAACCGGTTATTCTTAGCGGCGGCAGCGGTACCCGGCTTTGGCCGCTCTCCCGCGAGCAGATGCCTAAACAGTTTTTGCGCTTAACCGGCGAGCAGAGCCTGCTTCAGCAAACGCTCACCCGCCTTGA
>NZ_JAMZBE010000128.1:0-10270 GCF_024158645.1 Halomonas sp. 707B3 | reverse complement strand
GATCCCTTGCCGAACTCAGCAGTGAAACCGCTTAGCGCCGATGGTAGTGTGGGGTCTCCCCATGCGAGAGTAGGTCATCGTCAGGCACTTATACCGCAAGGAACCCAGCCAATAGGCTGGGTTTTTTGCTGCGCGCTCAATAAGCGCGCCATGACCCCAAGCCCCGTGCACCGCCTGCTCGGGGCTTTTTTAGTTTGGGCATGCTAAGACGCGGAATAATCCATAAAAGCCGCTCTTTAGGAGCGGCTTTTATGGCTATGTAGCAATGGCTTAGGTTAATCCCTGCGGTGTTGGCAAATGCCACCCGCCCAGGTTTCATAAATGGCGCGGTCGTCAGCAAGCATCATCAGTGCAAATAAACGCTCGCCAAGCGTGTTGCAGTGCTGGATGCGGCGCTCAAGGAGCGATGTAGCATGAGGATCAATAACCACAAAATCTGCTTCATAGGAGGGGGCAAGCTGGCCAACCTGACTGTTCAGCGAGAGTGCCTTTGCATTACCGTGGGTTAATCCGTAGAAGCCTTGCCAAGCGGTAAGCGGCTGCCCGCGTAGTTGACCAACCTGATAAGCACTTTTCAAGGTGCCAAAGCCTGAGAGGTCCGTACCTGCGCCAATGTCACTGGCATAGGTAAATGCCATCCCAGTCTCTTTCGCCGCTTCTCGATCAAAGAGTCCGCTGCCCAGAAAAAGGTTTGAGCTAGGGCAAAAGGCAATATTAGCGCCTCGCTCGGCCAAACGCTTGCGCATTCCGTTATCAAGGTGGATGCCATGGGCAAAAGTGCTGCGTGATCCTACTAGGCCAGCTTCTTCATAAACAGAGAGGTAGTCCCTGCTGCCTGGGAAGAGTTTGGCGACCCAGTCTAACTCCCCACTGTTTTCAGCCAAGTGAGTTTGTAACCACAGAGTAGGGTCATTGCGAAGCAGGGCACCAGCTGCATCCATCTGTGTCTTGGTAGATGTCGGCGCGAACCGTGGCGTGACGCTGTAACCAAGACGCTGCTTGCCGTGCCAGTCTTCAATCAAACGCTCTGTATCGGTGATTCCCGTCGAGCCGTCCATCAGCGCATCAGGCGCGTTGCGATCCATCAAGACTTTTCCTACCAGCATACGCAGCTGGCGTTTTTGGCAAGCCGTGAAGAAGGCATCTACCGAGCCTGGGTGGCTCGAACCGAACACTTGGGCTGTCGTTGTGCCTGCACGGAGCATTTCGTCTAGAAAGGCATTAGAAAGTGCCTCTGCATGGGCGTGGCTGGCAAACCGACACTCCTCAGGAAAGGTATAGTCATTCAACCAGTCCAGCAGTTGCCGCCCGTAGGAGGCCATGATATCAAGCTGAACGTAGTGCACATGGGTATCAATAAACCCAGGCATAATCAGTCTGCCGCGATAATCGAGCACTTGGCTATTCGGAGGTAGCTGGTCAATGAGGTCGGCATAGTGCCCAATCGCTTGGATATGGCCCTCTTTAAGCCATAAAAGACCGTCGCCGTAGTGCTCAAGACTGCCCGGTTGAGGCAAGTTGTCGTCGCCTGGGTCGCGGGCAAAGCTAACTAGCTCCGCACGGATAAACGTATCAGTAGAAGTCATATTAACTCGGGTTTGTCGCAGTATCGTGAAATAGAGAGCGCAGTGCGTCAGGCTCAAGCCCTCGGGTTTGGTGGGCAGTGGGTTTATCAGTAAGCCATAAAAGCTCAGTGACCACTGTCATAGCAATCGCGTAGGGCGTTTTATTACTGAGTTTGGTGCCATGAACAGCGCCAATAGGGCAGCGCACACGCTGTATTTCTTCTGGCTTATAACCATCGCGTTTCAAACGACTTTGAAAGCTAGCCCATTTGCTATCAGAACCAATCAGCCCGATAGAGGCTATGTCAGCGCGTCTAAGTAGCGCCGCTATCAGTGCGTAGTCCTCGTCATGGTTATGAGTGAGTACCAGGACATGGCAATGTGGTGGAAGTGCTGAAACGCTCTCTTGGGGGCTTGTTAGTGTGTGACAGCTAAGGCGAGGCTGCTGGTAATCTTGTTCGTCAAATATATCGGTACGGCTATCGTACCAATCAAGGTGCCAGGGCAAAGGAGCGCTGAGTTTAACGATCTCGCAACCCACGTGACCGGCCCCAAAGAGCGCAATGTGACTGGAAACGCCGGGAAATACTTCCAGTAGTACGTTAACAAAGCCGCCGCAGCACTGGCCGCTGCGCCCACCCAGCGAGAAAGCCTCTAAATGAAAGCCAGCGCTGCCTTGTTGCAAGAAGTCTCGGGCGGCGCTGATGGTTTGCCACTCAAATGTTCCTCCTCCCAGCGTATCGAAAATAGTATCAGCGGTGATCACCATTCGTGCGCCCGGCTCACGAGGAGTCGAGCCCGCGCTGGTCACCTGAGTTGCCAGCACGTGAGGAGTACCGCTGCGCTGCAGGCGGTTCAGCGCAGCGTGCCATGCTTCGGGCGCTTGCGTCATAACGCTTTATTCCTAATGGCATTGGCTGCCAGCATGACTCTTTCAGGTGTAGCTGGCGTGTCCAGGTGAGGGGAGACGCGATAATCCGCTAGGCTTGCTAGTGCATCCCGAAGTGCAGACCACACGCACATACCTAACATAAAGGGCGGTTCTCCCACCGCTTTGGAACGGTAAAGACTTGCCATAGAGTTTGGGTGCCCCTCCAACAGATCGACATTGAATACTTTCGGTAAGTCGCCATAGGTAGGGATTTTATAAGTGGCTGGCCCATCGCTGACGAGCACTCCCTTGGCGTTCCACTTCAGCTCTTCGCTGGTCAGCCAGCCCATGCCTTGAATAAACCCACCCTCTACTTGGCCAATATCAATAGCAGGGTTCAGTGAGTTGCCTACATCGTGTAGTACGTCAACACGGTCAACCAAATACTCCCCGCTGAGTGTATCTACACTCACTTCAGCCACTGCCGCGCCGAAAGCGTAATAATAAAAAGGGCGGCCTTGGCCTTTAGCCCGGTTGTAATGGATTAACGGCGTGGCATAAAAGCCTTTCTCAGAAAGAGAGACACGGTTCAAATAGGCGGTTTGAACGAGTTCGCCCCAAGGAATTCGACGCTCACTTTCGCCAATGCCAGCGATGAGCATGCCATGCTCTAGCCTCATGCCTTCTCTATCTAACCCGCCCTCAAAATGCCCCGCTGCAAACTCAAACAACCGCTCCCGAAGCTTGCTTGCGGCGTCTCGTGCTGCCATACCGTTTAGGTCAGCACCGCTGGATGCGGCGGTGGGTGAGGGATTAGGCACCTTATCTGTGCGGGTAGCGCTGATCCGCACGCTATCCAGATCTAGTCCAAGCTCTCGGGCAACCACTTGGCAGATTTTTGTGTGCAGCCCCTGGCCCATTTCTGTGCCGCCGTGGTTAATCATGATGCTGCCATCGGTATAGACATGCAGCAGTGCCCCTGCTTGATTAAGATGCTGGGCGGTGAAAGAGATACCAAACTTGACAGGAGTCAGTGCGAGCCCTTTTTTAATAACAGGGCTTGCCGCGTTGTAGTCCCGAATGTGTTGTCGGCGTGCCCAGTAGTCGCTGCTCGTTTCCAGGGTGTCAACCAGCGTGTGCAGAAGCTGCTTTTGGTCAACCTGCTGACCATAGTGGGTAGTATCCCGCCCCTCACGGTAAAAGTTGCGCTTACGAATCGTTAGCGGATCTTCACCAACGCGGCGGGCAATATCATCCATCGCCGCTTCAATGATCATCATGCCCTGGGGGCCACCAAAACCACGAAAGGCGGTATTTGACGCCGTATGGGTTTTAGCGCGGTGGCCGGTGACGCGCGCATCTCCCAATGAGTAAGCGTTATCCGCGTGGAACATCGCGCGGTCAACGATGGCATCAGAGAGATCTGGTGAATAGCCGCAGTCACCAATAACGGTAATATCGCCGCCTTTGATAACGCCTTGGGCATCAATCGCTAATTGATAGCGGTTATGGAAAGGGTGGCGTTTTCCAGTGGCACGCATATCTTCACTGCGTGGCAGGCGAAGTCGCGTGGCTTTACCGGTACGCCGAGCAATAATGGCGGCAATGCAGGCCCAGGGCGATGCTTGTGTCTCTTTACCGCCAAAGCCGCCGCCCATACGGCGCACTTCTACAGTGACCGCATGAAAAGGTATACCGAGCACTTCTGCCACCAATTTTTGGGTCTCACTGGGGTGCTGGTTAGAGGTATGAACCATCACCCCTTCATCCTCCGTAGGCACCACAATGCACGCTTGGCCCTCGAGATAGAAGTGCTCCTGCCCACCGATAAATAGCTCGCCTTCTATGGTTTGTTCGGCTTGCTGTAAGGTAGTTTGCCAGTCGCCCCGCTCCTGCACGTGGGTTGGGCGAACAACCTCTTGACGTCCAGCAGCGGCCACAGGATCTAGGCTAGCCGGTTGTTCGTCGATATGCAGTGTGGCCAGCTTCACGGCTTGGCGAGCTGCCTGTAAAGAGGTGGCAGCCACCGCAAATAGGCATTGCCCCGCGTAACTGATCTCCTGGTCGACAAAAATAGGGTCGCCGGGGAACACCGGCCCAATATCTGTGTGTCCTGGTACATCATGGAGAGTGATCACGTCGACAACGCCAGGCGCCTGTCTTACAGCATCAAGTTCCAGTTTCGTTAGCGTGCCGTGAGCGACAGGTGAAAGGCCGAGCGCCACGTGCAGGGCATCTTGGGGTGTTTTAATGTCATCAATATAGGTTGCTTTACCGGTGACATGTTTCTCTGCGCTTTCATGGAAGCTGGAAGCACCGGCTTGCCGTTGCCCGTGGCTATCCACCGTATGGCGAGCCAGTGGACCAGAACCTTGGATATGGTCATGCAGCTCGCGGCGAGCGCGGCTGCTGTCGCCATCAAGCTTAGTGAGCGTACGCATGGAGCATCACCTCTTGATTAGGTACTGAGAGCGATAGATAAAGGCGTTCGAGCAGGTTGGCTGCCACCTGATGACGATAGTGTTGTGTACCGCGCACATCGCTCATGGGTTGAAACTCTTCCGATAGCGCCCGCTGTGCCGCTTGAAAGTTCTCTTTCGCGATAGGCTGCCCTGTTAACGCTGCCTCTGTTTGTAGCGCTCGCTTAGGGATGGCCGCCATGCCGCCAAAGGAGATACGAACATCCTGCATAACGCCATCGCCGATACGATAATGGAAGGCTCCTAGTACGGCAGAGATGTCGTCTTCACGCCGTTTGGAGAGTTTCCATACTTTCAGGACGGCGTCGTCCGCCAATTGTGGAATAAATATTCGACTCACGACTTCATCCGCTGCCAGCGCCGTTTTTTTATAATCCAGGAAGAAGTCGCTCAGCGGCAGCGCGCGACTGCCATCCTGGTTAGCCAGCTCTACCCAGGCGTTGAGCGCCAGCAGTACGGGCGGGGTGTCACCAATAGGCGATGCGTTGGCAATATTGCCACCCAGTGTGCCGCGGTTACGCACCTGCTGTGAGCCGAGCCGGTGAAGTAGATGAGCAAAGGCGGGATAGTGGGTTTCTAGCAGTGGTTCGAGCTGTGAATAGGTGACGCCTGCGCCTACCCACCAGCCTGGCTGCTCATCAAAGATGGCTTCTTCAATATGGCGCAGCTCATCAACCCGCGTGACATCAATAAGTTGATTAAGCAACGCCAGGCGCTGCGTATTTTCCAGCCACAGATCGGTGGCACCGGCAACAAGGCGTGCAGATGGATAGTGTCGGCGTAGTTCAGTTAGTTGACTCAGTGTCGTGGGCTGAGCAAAAAGGTCCGTGTTGGCTTCCGCAGATTGAGGAGCGGTAAGTGGAGTATGAGCGGGTTGGCTGGCATCAATCCATTGCGGTGCTTTCCAAGAAGACTCCTGCATGCTTAGCGCTGCGTCACGAATAGGCCGATATCCGGTACAGCGGCACAAGTTGCCGCCCAGTGCTGCTTCAAGCCGCTCTGGCGTAAGGGGTGCTGGCCGCTGTTGCTGTTGTGAATGTAGCGTAAATAGCGACATTACGATGCCGGGCGTGCAGAAGCCGCACTGGCTGCCATGGCACTCCACCATGGCACGCTGTGCCGGGTGAAGTTCTTCGTCAGTGGCCAAGCCCTCTACGGTTAACAAGTGCTGGCCATGTAACTGGTGAGCGGGTGTAATACACGCATTCAGGCTTACAAAATGAGGCGCTGTATCGCTTTTAATGGCGACGGTACATGCGCCGCAGTCACCCGATGCACAGCCCTCTTTCGTGCCGGTCATCCCCAAATAGTCGCGTAGCAGCGTTAGAATGCTTGTGTCAGGGGGCACATGACACCGGGTCGGGGTGCCATTGAGCAAAAACTCAATTGTTGCCATGCCAAACTCCGTTATGATTGTTTTGACCGATCGGTCAACAATGTTGAGCTTGGGACAAAAATGCAAATCTTGCAAGACTTTGTTATATGAGATGTGGCATGCACTATTAGTGCGCATCGCACTGCGAAATGCACAGTGATGCGACACGCACGCTTGGTAGACATTTCTCGCGATTACACTGCAAGGTTTATTAAAGGAGCTTACTGAATGACGGCTGATACCGCGAACCAAGAAAATGCCAGCAGGGACCGTATTGAACAAACCATATTAAGCGCTGCAGAGCAGGTGTTTTCACAACATGGTTATCGTGGTGCTAGCCTGCAGGCGATTGCAGATCAAGCTAAGCTGCCAAAAGCCAATATTCTTTATTATATGGGGAGCAAGCAGGCGCTGTATGTGCGACTGCTAAATCGGATGATGAATCGCTGGAATGCGGTACTAGAGGATATTACTGAGGATAGCGACCCAGGGCAGGTGCTCAGTGATTTTATTCGCACCAAAATGATGCTTGGGCAGCGTTACCCTGAGGGGTCCAAACTGTTTGCCGCAGAGATATTGGCGGGGGCACCTTTCTTAAAAGAGTATCTCTCCGGCGAACTAAAGGAGTGGGTAGCCTCCCGCGCAGTGATTATTCGTCAGTGGTCCCAGCAGGGTAAAATGGACGATGTTGATCCACGTTGGCTGATCTTTCTAATTTGGTCGGCCACTCAGCACTACACGGAATATAGCGCTCAAGTGACCGGCATTCTTGGGGAAGAAGCGCTGAGTGAGGCTGACTTGGCTTCCATTTGTCAGTTCCTTGAGCACGTTATCCTGAAGGGATGCGGTATTACTTCCTCAAATGCAACCTCGCACTGATTCATGACCATATCGCTTCCCATTGAACAACATCTAAGCTCCATTCAAACCATGCTGGCCGAACACACTCGGCTTATTCTGGTGGCTCAACCAGGTGCCGGTAAAACAACCCGTGTCCCGCTAATGTTACTCTCCAGCGCCTGGGCGCAAGGTCAGCGTCTCTTACTGTTAGAACCGCGTCGCGTCGCCGCTCGCTTGGCAGCCACCTTTATGGCGTCACAGCTCAACGAACAGGTAGGTGAAACGGTGGGCTACCGGATGCGGGGCGATAGCAATGTAGGCCCCAATACCCGGCTAGAAGTGGTCACCCAAGGCGTGCTTACCCGCATGCTGCAAGACGATCCTTTATTGGAAGGGGTGGCGGGCATTATTTTCGATGAGTTTCATGAGCGAAGCATTGAAGCAGACCTAGGACTTGCGTTAGCACTGGATGTACAAGAGAGCATCCGTGATGATCTTCGGCTAATGGTGATGTCTGCCACATTGGATGTCGCTGCTTTAAAAGGTGTGTTAGGTAGTGACACCCCCGTTATTGAGAGTAGTGGCCGCGAATTTTCAGTGGAAACGCGCTACTGCCCTGTGGAAGCTCATGAATCATTAGATAGGGCTGCCTTGCGAGTCACCAAGGAGGCACTGAAGCGAGAGGGTAGTCGAGATGTGCTGGTAATACTGCCCGGTATCGCAGAAATTTCCCGGCTTGTGCAGGCTCTAGAAAGTAGCAGTATGGATGTTGAGATTCGTGCGCTTCATGGAAGCATGCCGCTCGACGCCCAGCAAGCGGCATTGCGGCCTCTTACAACACGGCAACGTGTCATCGTTTCAACCGCCATTGCGGAATCCAGCGTTACCGTCGATGGCGTCAATAGCGTGATTGATGCTGGCTTAGAACGAGTGCCGCTATTTAACCCTCGCACTGGGCTTACGCGTCTCATGACCCGGCGGGTGAATAGAGCGAGTGCTGACCAGCGACGTGGCCGAGCGGGTAGGCAGCAGCCTGGCGTTTGTTACCGCTTATGGTCAGCTGAGCAGCCGCTGGTCGCTTATGGTGAGCCTGAGATGTTGCAGGCTGATTTATCTAAATTAGCGCTAGAGCTAGCGCTATGGGGTGTGCACTCGCCGAGTGAGCTTTCATGGGTGACACAGCCACCTGAAGGAGCATGGAAAAGTGCCCAAGCGCTGTTGCAGCAGCTTCGCTTAGTAGATAGTGCCGGTATGTTGACCCCGCTGGGTAAACAGAGCGCTCAACTGCCCCTCGAACCTCGTTTAGCTACCATGCTCATTCAAGCGGCATCATTTGAAGCGGTGCCACTTGCCTGTGCCTTAGCGGCTTTAATGGAAGGCAGGGAGCGCATCAATGGCACGCTGCGCGACGCCTTAGCTCAAAGGGTTAACCAGCCTGCGGCTTATCCTCAGTGGCGACATGAAGTAAAGCGATTGTCGAGCCTGATGCGTTCGCCTGTGCCGCGGCACAGCTCCTTGGAGCAGCTTGGTGCGCTGCTTTGCCTAGCATACCCGGATCGCATCGCTCAGCTGATGACACCGGGTCGTTTTAAACTGGCTAACGGTAAAACCGCTACGCTACCTGCTCACCATCCACTGGCTCAAGAGCCTTTTTTAGTGGCAGTGAGTGTAGAGAGCGCTAACAGCGAGGCAGGCATCTATTTAGCAGAACCTATCACGTTAGCCACGCTGATTAACTTTTACCCCGAGACCCAGCAGTGGGAAGAGCGCATTGTCTGGTCAGAAGAGCAGGGTAAGCTGGTTGGTGAAGCCGTTCAGCGGCACATCGAGCTTGTGTTAGCAACACGCCCACTGCGGCGGTTGCCTGCCGACGCGGTAGAAAAAGCGCTAATGGCAGCGTTAAAACAGCGTCCCAACATGCTGTTTAACGCACAAGTGGTTCAACTGCAGGGGAGAATGGCGCTGCTCTTTGGCGCTTATCCTGAACAGTGGAACGATTGGTCCGACTCTGCGTTGTTAGGCAGTCTCGAGACATGGCTGGCCCCCTATATGGCGGGTCTGACGCGCTTAACGCAGTTGCAAAAACTGCCGTTTCACACGTACTTAATGAACACGCTTGATTGGAAGCAGCAGACTCAGCTAGAGCGCTTAGTGCCCAGTTTGATAGAAGCGCCTAGTGGCAATGCCGTTAAAGTGGATTACACACCCTGCCGGGAAGGCAGGCCACCGGTGCTGGCGTTGAAGCTTCAGGAAGCCTTTGGCTGGCAGGCAACGCCCACCGTAGTGGATGGGCGTGTACCAGTGACACTTCACTTGCTTTCCCCTGCACGCCGGCCACTGCAGGTGACTCAAGATTTGCGAAGCTTTTGGTTGAACGGCTACTCAGAAGTACGCAAAGAAATGCGCGGGCGATACCCAAAGCACCCTTGGCCAGAAGATCCTCTTACCGCTCAAGCCACAGCATATACAAAGCGCCGCCAGCGTTGAAAGGCTTGCCTTTCTTAGTTGCTCGGAGCGTCTTCACGCGGCGTTTCTTCTGGAATTTCACCGGGCTTGCGGTAGCGTACACCGTCGGCTTGGGGCTCTTCATAGCGGCGGTTTTCATCTTCAGGAACTACGCCCAGTACGGTCTCTTGGGAGCCATCTGGCCACGTATAAGTGGTGCAGCCCGCGAGTGGCAAAAGCGGCAATAAGGCGAAACACAGGTGGCGAAGAACGACTCCACGATGCTTGGGCATACACGGCTCCCTTGACAGGCCATTTTAGTTTTAACTTGGTGATGCATAGTGTGAATTGCCGGACTACAAGCCGCAAGCTTATTTACGCGTCGCTAAATTTCCTCCCAAAGGCAGCGTCGAAAGTCGTTCGATAGCTGCGTCACGCCAGCTATGCGGTCTGCATGGGCATCGGCTAGCGTTTTTGCCAATGCCTGATAGTGCTCGTTTAACTCGGCGTGTGTGCAGCGCTTGCGATTTTGGGTGAGGCATTGTACCAACGTAATGTTGCTTTGGGTGATGGCATGAAATAAATCAGCCTCTAACCTGGATTTCTCATAGCACCTCAGCCAGTACCGCACTCAGGCTAACACCGCTAAACACCTATTGGCTCGACTTACATCGGCTACTTTTTAACCACTTTT
>NZ_JAMZBE010000127.1:0-10355 GCF_024158645.1 Halomonas sp. 707B3 | reverse complement strand
CCCCCGCCAGCACGACGAACTGCGCGCCCTGGTAGGCCGTTGGGAGCGTGGCGAACCGCTGATCGTGGATAATGCTCACCCACCACGTTCCCGCAGCGCCCACAGTATTATCGCTATTCTGCGCCAGGTGCCAGTCACGGCGTTGATGATAGGAGCGAGCCTGCTGGTATTTGCCCTAAGCGGCATTTTTGGCGACCTACTGATTGTGGCGCTCACCATTGTGCCGGTGGGTATCTCCGGCGGCCAGTTGGTGTATGGGTCGCTAGCAGACACCGTGATGGGTGGGCAGCTGTGGCGTTTGCTATCTCCCGCATTTCTGCACTTTGGCTGGATGCACCTGATTTTCAACCTGATGTGGGTGTGGTACTTCGGGCGGCAAATTGAGCTGCGCCAAGGCAGTAAAATGATGCTCCTCCTGCTTTTAGTGGCGGGCATTGGGGCTAACGTCGCCCAATACGTGACCGGAACGGTACTGTTCGGTGGTATGTCCGGCGTGGTGTATGCACTGCTGGCCCATGTGTGGCTGATGTCTCGCCGCGCCCCGCAAAGCGGTTTCTTTGTGCCGCAAATGTTGGTGGTGTTTATGCTCGGCTGGATGGTGTTCACCATGACCGATATTGCCGGTACCGTCGGCTTTGGCAACGTGGCCAATGAAGCTCACTTGGGCGGGCTGCTCGTGGGGCTCGCCACGGGCTGGTATTATTCCTCCAAACGTAGCAAAGCCTAACGCCGCCAATTTGAAAGCAGCAAATACTTGAGGTGCTAACCGTGAGCGATATGACCTTCGATAAAATGATCAACCAGATGACGCCTGCGATTTATGAAAGCCTTAAGCAAGGGGTGTCGCTACGCAAATGGCCTGACGGCCGCCGCTTAACGCCGGAGCAAACCGAGCTGTGTTTGGAAGCTGTCATGCGTTATGAAGTTGAAAACAATGTACCGGAAGAGAATCGCGTAGGTTATTTGGAGCGGCGTACCTGTGGGGCAGGTGCTACCGGCGCAGGCGTTAGCCCAGAAATGGCGGGCCTTGGCCGGGATGCCACGCGTGACTGATTTGTTAATTCCCGAGGTCTCTCCCGTTAAAGGGTGTCTGCAAAAAATGGCGGCGGCGCTGCCTAGCCGTCAAGACGAGCAAGTGGTTTACCATCTGCGCGCTGGTGAGCATCGGGTGGCGTTGAATGAGCGTATTGGCTCCCCCATGCGCCTTGCATGGAGCGGTGCTATTGCCTGTACCCACTGCGGTCGGGCAACTAAAAAAAGCTTTGCACAAGGCTACTGCTACCCTTGCTTTAAGCGCTTGGCGCAGTGCGATACCTGCATCATGAAACCGGAAACCTGCCACTACCATCAGGGCACCTGCCGCGAGCCGGAGTGGGGTGAGGCGCACTGCTTTCAGCCCCACATCGTCTATCTGGCTAACTCTTCCGGCTTGAAGGTAGGCATTACTCGCAAAACACAAATGCCCACCCGTTGGTTGGATCAAGGCGCTATTCAGGCGTTACCGATTCTCGAAGTGAACACTCGCCAGCAGTCCGGGTTCGTCGAGATGCTCTTCAAAGAGCAGGTGGCCGACCGCACTAACTGGCGTGCCATGTTAAAAGGTGAGGTAGAACCACTCGATCTGCGCGCTGAGCGTGACCGGTTGTTGAACACATTGGCAGATGGTTTAGGCCAGCTACGCAGTGTTCACGGCGAAGACGCCATTCGCACGTTGGATGAGGCTCCTTTGCAGTTCGACTATCCCGTGGCTGTGTTTCCCCGCAAAGTAGTCTCTCATAATTTTGATAAGCAGCCGCTGGTTGAAGGCATCCTTCAGGGCGTGAAAGGGCAGTACCTCATGTTCGACACGGGTGTGATAAATCTACGTAAATTCACAGGTTATGAAATTTCGGTGGAGTAAAACTTGGCGTTTCGCCTAGCCAGAGTGGCATCGGTTGACTAAGGTTATGAGGGTCACAATAGACTCTGCCCTCGTCACGCAAGGAAGCCTCGATGCCATGGCTAAAACTGCTGCACATCGCCGCGCTGGTCATTTGGTGCGGCGCACTTCTCTATTTGCCTGCGCTTTTATTGCAAGCGCTGCAGCTACGTAAAGACGCTGGCTTCGCCCAGGGCACACCGCCCATGCCGCGGTTTTTTTATAATTCCATTGCCACACCTGCGGCACTCGCTGCGATTGCCTCTGGCACACTGCTATTTCTCCTGCATGGCCTGTTAGGCGGCTGGTTGATACTGAAACTGGGGGCAGTGGTGCTGATGGTTGCCGCTCACGGCTGCTTTGGCTGGCTCATCCTGCGCCTTGAGAAGGGGATTTTTAAAGGGGTGAAGACGGCCAGCTTGTGTGCGCTGCTGTTGGCGCTGGTAGGCATCTTTGGGGTGCTAGGGTTTGTGCTCTCTAAACCGCTGGAGTGGAGCTAGCTCAATGGCCAATGTCCAATTACGGGCTGCCATTGAGCCGCTCGGGTTACTATTCTACTTCAACGCCCACCGCGTGCTCGTACACCAGTTGGCCACCGAGCCACCCGGCCAGCGCAATCAAACCGGCCGTTACCAGCGAGATGGCCAACCCCCACGGCAGCACCGCACTGGGCTCAGTGAAACGCAGCAGCCAATTCAGCGACGCCAGAGAGAGCATGACTACGGCCACAATCGCGTGACTCCAGCCGGTAATCAAACGGCGGATGCGCGCTACCGACACCAAGTCAATGATGCCTGCCACCGAAGCAATCCAACCGCCAAACGCGCCAACACCCGCCAGCCAAAGCCCGCCGCGCAGCCAGAATGCATCCTGGGTATACCAGTAGGCAATATCGCAAGCGACCAGTGCCATCAGGGCCGCCACCGGGAAGTGAATCATCACCGGGTGAAGCGGATGCCCCGCCAGCGATGCGCGGCTTTTGATCGAGCGTTGGGGAGTAGGTGTCATCGTCACTTCCTGTGGTTAGACAAAGCGAAACAGTCGGATAGATCAACTGCACTTCAGGGAAAACGCTAATGAGGGAACGCAATAGCGCTACGTCCGCCATCATGTCGTGTTTAGCATCGCGACGAGCCCGTCAAGCCGCCTGCTGGCTAGGGCTTAGCCTGCTACTCAGTGTCGCGGGCTGTACTGGCGACAGATCTATCTTAGACCCTGCAGGGCCCGCCGCGCGAGACGTTCGGTTAATTTGGTGGGTAATGCTGGGCTTTGCCACCATCGTGCTGGTCGGTGTCACCGTGGTTTGGCTGTACGCCTTCAAACCGCGCAACGTAGAGCGCACGCCTGCCCAAGAGCGACGCATTGCCCGCCGCTGGATTATTGGTGGAGGCCTTGTGTTGCCGATCACCAGTGTGACTGCACTGCTGATGTTTGGGGTGCCTGCCGGGCAGCGCATGCTGCCGCTCCCGCTAGGCGAGCCGCCTGAAGTGATTGAAGTGATCGGCCACCAATGGTGGTGGGAGGTGCGCTACCCAGGCGCCGAAGGCGGCGAAGTCGTCACCGCTAACCAGCTCGTCATGCCCGCAGGGGAGCCGGTGGATTTCCATGTGAGCGGCGCAGATGTCATTCACGCGTTTTGGGTGCCGCGCCTAGGCGGCAAAATCGACATGCTGCCAGGAAGGGTGAATAAAATCCGCTTGGAAGCTGATGAGCCCGCCGTGTTTGGTGCCCAGTGTGCCGAGCTGTGCGGGGTGGGCCATGCCCATATGCATTTGTATGTCGAAGCCGTGCCCCGTGAAGCATTCGATGCATGGCTGGCAGCTCGCCAAGACGCAGAACTAAACGAGTTAGCGACCCAAGATTCAGCCCACGATAGCGCAAGAGAGGCCTTTACGACCCACTGCGCGAGCTGCCATCAAGTGGCTGGCGTCAGCCAGGGCGATGTAGGGCCGAACCTCTCGGATGTCGGTAGCCGCACGATGCTGGGTGCCGGTGTGATGGCCATGGAAGAGGGCGCGGTGAGCCAGTGGCTGCAGCAGCACCAAACGCTGAAGCCGGGCAATAAAATGCCTGCCCACGACGATATTGATACGGACACCTTGGATGCCCTGGGTGCTTGGCTGGAGACCTTGACCCCATGAAGAGCGTGAATCAAGAGGCGGTAGAGCAGGACCCGCAGCAACTACACGAAGACCTACATGACATTTGGGGCAACCCGAAAGGGCTAAAGGCCCTCACCATCGTGAACCATACGACGCTAGGTCTGCGTTTTATGATCACTGGGATGGTGTTTTTCCTGATTGGCGGCATTCTTGCCATGCTGGTGCGTACCCAGCTAGCGATGCCCGACCAGGACTTTATGTCGCCGGAGATCTATAACCAAGTCACCACCATGCACGGCACGGTGATGATGTTTCTGTTCGCCATTCCCATGCTGGAGGGGCTGGCGATTTACCTGATCCCTAAAATGATTGGTGCCCGTGACTTGGTGTGCCCGCGGCTAACCTCATTGGGCTATTTCTGCTACCTGTTTGGCGGGATCATCCTCACCTCCAGCCTAATTATTGAGATGGCGCCTTCAAGCGGCTGGTTTATGTACACGCCGCTGAGCAGTAAAGAGTTTGCCCCGGATTTGGGCTCCGATTTTTGGCTGCTGGGCATCACCTTTGTGGAGATATCAGCGCTCTCGGCGGGGGTGGAGCTGGTGGTGTCTATCTTACGCACCCGCACCCAGGGCATGGCGCTGCATAAGATGCCGCTGTTTGCGTGGTATATCCTCGCCATGGCGCTAATGATCGTGGTGGGCTTCCCGCCGCTGATACTCGGCAGCGTGCTGCTGGAGCTTGAGCGAGCAGTCGGCATGCCGTTTTTCCAAATTGTGGGCGGCGGCGACCCGGTGCTCTGGCAGCACCTGTTCTGGCTGTTTGGCCACCCAGAGGTGTACATCATCTTCCTGCCTGCCGCCGGTATTGTCTCTACCCTGATCCCGGTATTTGCCGGGCGGCCCATTGTGGGGTACGGCTGGGTAGTGGCAGCGATCACCATTATGGGCTTTATCAGCTTTGGGCTGTGGGTTCACCACATGTTCACCATTGGCATTCCGCAGCTGGCCCAGGCGTTTTTCTCGGCAGCCAGTATGTTAGTGGCCGTGCCCACGGCGATTCAGGTGTTTGTCTGGCTCGCCACGCTCTGGCTTGGCAAACCCAAAATGAAGCTGCCCATGCTGTGGGTGATGGGCTTTTTGATCATCTTTGTGTGCGGCGGGTTAACCGGCGTCATGCTGGCGCTGGTGCCGTTTAATTGGCAGGTGCACGACACCCACTTTGTGGTGGCGCACATGCACTATGTGCTGGTGGGCGGCATGTTCTTCCCGCTGATCGCGGGGCTTTACTACTGGTTGCCGCTCTTCTCCGGGCGAATGCCCTCCGAGAACCTGGGGCGCTGGGGCTTCTGGCTGACCTTCCTGGGCTTTAATGGCACCTTCTTAATCATGCACTGGACCGGGCTGCTTGGCATGCCCCGGCGGATTTACACCTATGAAGCGGGCTCAGGTTGGGAGATTTTTAACCTGCTCTCGTCGATCAGTAGCTTTGTGCTCTCGGCAGGGATTGCCATGGTGCTGCTGGATATCGCGCTGCACTTTCGGTTTGGCAAGCCCGCCAAGCATAACCCCTGGAATGCCGATACGCTGGAGTGGGCCAACACCATGCCGCCCAGCGCCTATAACTTTGTGAGCCTCCCCAGTGTGGAAACCCGCCACCCGCTGTGGGATGACCCGAACTTACCGCATACCATGGCCGAGGGTAAGCACTCGCTGGCGGTGGCCTCACACGGCAGGCGTGAAATGTGGGGCACCGACCCGATTACGGGCAAGGTGCGCGAGATTATTCACCTGCCCGGTAACTCCTGGTGGCCGCTGTTTGCCGCTGCCGCGCTGGCGGTGGTGTGCCTGAGCCTGCTGACCAAGGTGTACGCGTTGGCAGGCGTATTCGTCATTATTGCCGGTATCTTTCTGCTGCGCTGGTCGTGGGAGAACGGCGCGCATCCTAAAGCGGCACCGGACGCAGGCGTAAAACCGGGCGTTCCACCGCTCCATTCGCGTACGATGGACGGCCCCGGCCTTTGGGCGATGGGTGTTTTTCTGATCGCCAACGGATCGTTTTATCTCTCTTACCTGTTTGGCTGGTTCTACCTCTGGACCGTTTCACCCGAATGGCAGATGCCAGAGACGCCGCCGCTATCACTCATGCTTATGTTGGCGGCGGGCGTGGCGGTGCTGGCCGGATGTGTGGTGATGGAGCGGCTGGTACGAGGGTTGCGCCAGCAGCGTGACGCCGGGTTAGGCGCAGGCTTCTATTTAGCCGCTGCGTTAGGTGCACTGCAAGTGGGGCTAACGGGCTGGGCGCTGTGGCAAGCCGAACTTGCCCCCACGCAAACCTCCCACGATGCGGTGATGCTGGTCGGCCTTGTCTACGCCCTGTTCCACGGCGGTTTAGCGGTCGTCTTGGCCGTGCTTCAAGGCCTGCGTGTGGGCTATGGCTATGTGGGCGCTCATGCTCCCTTCGAGCCGGGCGTAGTAGCCCTGCTATGGCGCTATAACGTGGTCACCTTTGGACTATTAATTGCAGCGCTAGCGGTGCTGCCCCGCGTGTTAGGAGGGTAGGGCGATGGAACGACTTCACTTTACTCATCCTATCCATTTAGTAGTGGGGCTAACGCTCTGGAGCGTTTGGTTTGTGGCCGTGTATAGCGGCCTGTCAGTGGCCTGTGCGGTGGCTCCACCGCCGCCGGAGGCAAGATCACTCACGCTACTCAACGCAGCCCTGGGCGGTTTTACCCTTCTCTGTGCTGCTGGGCTTGTGCTGTTGGCGTGGGGGTGCTGCCGCACAGCCAAGCAGCACCAGGGGCGTCAGCGCTTTCATGCCGTGGTATCCGGTTGGCTCTACTTGTTTTCTGCTTTCGGCGTGGCGTTTGCGGGGCTACCCATCATTGGCGTGCCGCCTTGTCTGTAACCGTGAACACAGACTCGCCTGCTAATGACGACGCACCGCTCTATACGCTTCATGGCATGTGGTGCACTAGCTGTGCGCTGGCGGTAGAGGGCGCGCTAGCTCGCGTACCGGGCGTCGCGCAGGCCAGCGTTCATTACCCTACCGCAACGGTATGGGTAAACGGCTCTCCCTCAGCAACCCAGTTGGCGGTGCTAGCCCCCGTGGTGAAGCGGCTGGGCTATCGGCTGAGCGAGCTAGAACCAGTACAAGATGCCCAGCAGCGCTTAGCCCAAGAGAGCCGCTACCTCACGCTGCGCCTGATTGTAGGTGCGGTGTTGGGTATGTGGACTATGCTGGCGTCGCTGCTGATCTACGTGGGCGCGCTGCCCAATGCCACCATAGAGCTGGTCGTCGCGTGGGTGGCCGGTGCCTTTTCACTACCCGTCGTGCTCTATTCCGGCCTGCCGTTTTACCGAGCGGGGTGGCGCACGCTATTGGCCCGACGCCCCGGCATGGATGTATTGGTAAGCCTGGGTGTGCTTGGCGCCATGGCGGTCTCGGTAGGGCTACTGCTGCGCGGCTCTTCAGAGGTCTATTTCGATACTGCGGTGATGCTTATTGTGCTGCTTCTGGTGGGCCGGCTGGTCGAAACCCTGTGCAGGCAGCGGGGGCTCAAAGCCTTTGATGCACTAAGGCTGCCGGAGGCTGATGTGGTGGTTTGCCAAGGCGGGCAGCGCTACACGCAGCCCGTTGGGGAAGTCTCCATAGGAGCCGTGATTGAAGTGCCCCCCGGTGAGCAGGTGCCTCTGGATGGCCTGCTTGACTCGCCCGGCTGGCTGGACACCGCCACGCTCACTGGGGAAAGCGTGCCCCGTTACCTGCATGCTAAGCAGCGGGTCTATGCGGGCTGCCGCTATGCGGCGGGGCTAAACGCAGCGCCTTTGAAGGTGACTGTGACGGCCACCGTCGGCCAGCGGCGGGTGGATAAACTGTGCGAGCAAATGCGCCGCTCCCAGGCAAAAAAGGGCGAATTGCACAAGCTGGCCGACCGCTTTGCCTCATGGCTAAGCCCCGTAGCGCTGCTGCTGGCTGTGCTGACACTCCCACTCGGGCTGCTATTGGGCCTTGGTCTAGAAGACGCTGCTGTGCGTGCGCTGTCTGTTTTGGTGGTAGCTTGCCCCTGCGCGGTGGGGCTGGCGGTGCCGCTGGCAAGCCTTGCCGGTAGCAGCCAAGCGTTACAGCAGGGCATTGCGCTTCGTGACCCTGCCGCTTTTGAAACTCTGGCGAACGTACGCGGCATTGCTTTCGATAAAACCGGTACGCTCACCCGGGGGCAGCATCAGGTAGTCCATGCCGCGCTGCGCCAAGGCGAAGATCTCACGATGTTTCAGACGATGCTGCACAGCGCCGTCAGCCAAAGCGAACACCCGCTAGCCAGCGGTTTGCTGGACTGGGCGAACAAGGCTGAAACAGCAACGCCGCCCAACGTACTTCATAACGTACTTCATCTTGAGGAGCATCCCGGCAAAGGCCAGCAAGCAACGTTTCAAAACGGAGAGAGGTGGTGGTTAGGTAGCGCCGCATGGATAGAGCAGCAGCTTGGCGCGCCCTTGTCAGATAACGCCCAACACCCTGACTACGCCTTTTCTTCACAGGTGGTAGTGGCCAACAGCCGCGGTTGGCTCGCCACGCTCTACTGTGCCGACCAGCCGGTAAGCGATGCGAAAGCGAGCCTTGCCGAACTACAGCGCTCAGGGTACATCGTGGCGCTGATCAGCGGCGACCGCCAGGGGCCGGTGGGCTGGCTTGGCCTGCAGGTGGGGCTAGCAAAAAACGCGTGCTACGCCCAGCGTTCGCCGGAAGCCAAAGCGGCGCTGCTCAAAGCGCTGCCTTCGCCTACGCTCTATGTGGGCGACGGGGTGAACGATACCTTAAGCCTTGCCGAAGCCGGGGTAGGCGTCGCCCCCATGCAAGCCAGCGAAGCCGCCCGCGACGGAGCCGCCGCACAGCTGCTTTGGCCTGGGGTGAGCGGTATCGTAAGGCTATTGGCACTGGCTAAGCGCACCCGCCGAGTCATGGTACAAAACCTAGTGTTTTCGGCACTCTATAACACGCTGGCGCTTGGGCTGGTGATCATGATGGCGGTACCGCCCTTGGCCGCCGTACTGGCGATGGCAGCAAGCTCGCTCAGCGTGACGTTAAATACAGCGCGCCTTGCGTGGGCAGAGCCTGACGAGGCTAGCGATAGCCCAGTACCTGCCCTAAGCGCTCAGCGTTCGATGCCACCCACTGAGGGTCAATCGCGCCCCACTGCTTAATGGTGTAGTGGCCAATGTTGTGGCGCTCGCCGTCGCCTTTTTCAAATACGCACTCAATATCCAATTCCCCCAAGGACGTAATGGTGTCTTGGGCGGTGCGCCTCGGCATGCCGGTGGCTTCCATCAGCGCGGGTACGCTGGCCACGCCTTGCTCAATCAAGTGGGCCACGTAAAGGCGGCGGTAAAAGCTGGATTTTGTTTTGCTGAGCGACATGGAGAGGGCGTCTTCTTAGTGATGGGTATTCCTGCAGTCTAATCAAATAAATCCCATTGTGCCCGGGGCAGGCGAAAATCACGGGTATTCAGCCCCTGCTCGGTGCGTGGCTGCATGTTCCACTGGCGGCTAGCACGCTGAAACCGCTGGGCGATCAAGTCAGCGAATACCCCCTCGCCGCGAAAGCGCTTACCAAAAGCCGCATCGTAGGTTTTACCGCCACGGCACTGGCGCATCAAGCTCATTACCTTAGCGGCGCGCTCGGGGTAGTGGGCTTCTAGCCACGCTTCAAACAGCGGCGCGACCTCGTGGGGTAGCCTTAGCAGCATCCAGGTCGCGGTGCGCGCCCCAGCACGGCTGGCGGCTTCCAGAATGCGTTCAATTTCGTGGTCGGTCAGGCCGGGAATAATCGGTGATACCAGCGTGCCCACCGGTATTCCCGCCGTATTCAGCTCGCGAATCACTTTCAGGCGTGCCTGCGGCGATGCCGCACGGGGTTCCAGCGTGCGCTTTAGGTTAGCGTCTAGGCTGGTCAAGCTCACGAACACCCGCACCAAGCGATGCTCCGCCATTTCTGCTAGTAGATCGATATCCCTCAAAATCAGCGTGCTTTTCGTCACTAGCGTCACCGGGTGGCGGCAAGCCAACAGCAATTCCAGCAAGCGGCGAGTGGTTTGGTAGGTGGCCTCTAGCGGCTGGTAACAGTCGGTATTGCCGGAGAGGTTAATGGGGCGGCAAACATAGTGGGGGTGGCAAAGCTCCTCTTTTAAATGCTCCACCAGCCCGTGGCGGGCGATCAATTTGGTTTCAAAATCCTGAATCGCCCCAGGTTTCGTAGACACCTCCAGGCCTTATACTAAAGGTATCTAGGAGGAACCATGAGCCATCCCCGCTACACTGAAGAATTCAAAATC
>NZ_JAMZBE010000126.1:0-10377 GCF_024158645.1 Halomonas sp. 707B3 | reverse complement strand
GGTCGATATCATCACCACGGAACAGCAGGTGCAGTCACCCACGCTGAACGGCTTTGGCCGCGTTGAGGCAGAAAAATCCACCGAGCTTGCCAGCCGCGTAGCGGGCCAGCTAGAGCGCTTTGGCGATGGCGTGCTGCCTGGGCGAGTCGTGGAGCAAGGAGAGCCTGTGGCCCACATCGACCAAGCCGACCTGCGCTTAACGCTAGAAGACGCCGAAGCCCAGTTGGCGAATGCCCAGGCGCAGCTCGCCTTAGAGCAGGCCGAGCAGCAGCGCGCGCGCAGCGAGTACGAATCCTTTGGCCGTCAGCTCAGTGCCGAACGCCGCGCGCTGGTACTGCGTGAACCGCAGCTCCGTCAGGCCCAGGCTCAACTGACCCAAGCCCGCGTGGTGCGCGACCAAGCGGCGCTCAACCTAGAGCGTGCGACCTTAACCGCCCCTTGGCGGGCCATGGTGCAAGAGCGTTTGGTGGGCGCTGGCAGCCTGTTAAGCCAAGGCACTGCTGTCGCAAGCCTAGTCGGCGTTGAGCAGTTTTGGGTGCGTGCTTCGCTTCCTGGCGAAACGCTGGATTGGCTATCGCCGGGGGGGAGCGTCACGCTGACCAGCCAAGGCTGGCCAGAAGGCGCCTCTCGGGAAGGCACGTTGCTCTCTATTCTGCCCAACCTCGAAGAGAACGGCCTTCAGGCCCAGCTGTTGATCGCCGTGGATGATCCGCTGGCGCTCAACCAGGACGGCCCCGCCCTGCGCTTGGGCGATGTGCTGCGCGTGGCGTTTCATACCTCCGCCGAAGAGCCCTTGATTGCGCTGCCCTCAGCCGCACTTCGCCCCGGCGAGCAGGTGTGGTGGGTGGATGAAGATAATCGCCTGCAAAGCACCCAGGTCACGCTCGCCTATCGCGGCCAGGAAGAAGTGCTGATACGCAGCGGCCTAGAGCCCGGCCAGCGGGTAGTGACTGCCGGGCTGGCCCAACCCCGAGAGGGCCAGGAAGTGCGTATTCGCCAGCGTGGCGATACCCCCGCTCAGGATGAGGGAGCGGCTCAATGATGCGTAAAGGCCCGCTGGCGTGGATGGTCGATCACGGCGTCGCTCCTAACCTGATGATGGCACTGTTTATCATCGGCGGGTTAATGGCATCGCTGGCGATCAAAAAAGAAGTGTTCCCTGAGTTCGAGACCGAAATCGTTCAGGTCACCATCAGCTATCCAGGTGCCACGCCCGAGGATGTGGAGCAGAGCCTGCTGCTGCCGGTCGAGGCCGCGATTGCCGATGTGGAAGGCATCGATGAACTGACCGCCAGCGCCAGCGAAGGCAGCGGGGTGGTGAGCGCCACGCTGATTGATGGCGTGGACGTGATGCGGGCGTATCAGGATATTCAGCAATCCGTGAACGCCATCACCACCCTGCCCGCCGCCGCCGACCCGCCCCGCTTCACCCTGGCAGGCCGCTCGCGCAGCGTGGTCAGCCTTCAGGTGTATGGCAACGTTGGCTTGGCCGAGCTTCACGACGCCGCCGAGAACGTACGCGCCGAGCTGCAGGCCACCAGCGGTATTTCCCGCGCAGAGCTTTCCGGCAACCGCGAACGGGAAATCCAGGTTCATTTGGATGACGAGGCCATCGAGCGCTTCGGGTTGGATCATCAGCAGTTGGCGAGCCGCATCGCCGAGGAAGCGCTGGATCTTGCCAGCGGCCAGCTCACAACCGACGAGGGTGAGTGGCTGATTCGCTACCAGGGGCGGCGCAACAGCGCCGAAGAGTTTGCCGAACTGCCCATCTTGAACACAGCCCAGGGTGCGCCCGTTATGCTCGGCGATATCGCCAGAGTGAGCGAAGGCTTTGCCGAAACCGACCGGGAGGAGTTTTACAACGGCCAGCCGGGGCTATCGGTGGATGTGTATCAAATCGGCGACCAAACGCCCACGAGTATTTCTAATGCGGTTTACGGGGAGTTAGAGCGGCTGCAGGCCAACCTGCCTGAAGGCGTCAGCCTGGACGTTTCACGGGATAGCTCGGAAGTCTACGAAGACCGCCTCAGCCTGCTGCTGAAAAACGCCTGGATGGGCTTGGCTCTGGTACTGATTTTGATGGCGCTGTTTCTAGAGGCGCGGCTGGCCTTTTGGGTCACGCTAGGCATTCCCACGGCGTTTTTAGGGGCCATGCTGTTTCTGCCCTGGGTCGGCGTATCGCTCAATATGATGTCGATGTTCGCCTTTATCATCGCCCTCGGCATCGTGGTGGATGACGCCATCATGGTGGGCGAAAACATCTACAGCTACCGAGAGCAGGGCTACTCGCTGCGAGATGCGGCGGTAAAAGGCGCTCAAGAAATTGCCACTCCGCTGACCTTTGCCATCCTCTCCAATATCGTCGCGTTTCTCCCGCTGCTGTTCCTGCCGGGCTTTTTGGGGCTGATTTTTGCCACCGTGCCGGTGGTGGTGATTACCGTGTTTGTGATTTCGCTAGTGGAAGCGCTGTTTATTTTGCCCGCCCACTTGGCCCACGCCAGCAAGCCCCGCCAAACGCCCGCGTGGCAGCGGCCTATCGAAGCGGTGCGACTCAGTATGCAGCGCGGTTTGCATCACTTCACCTATCAACAGTTTGAGCCTCTGTTACAGCGCGCGCTCAATCAGCGCCTGCTGACCGTCTCTATTGGCGTCGCCATTCTCTGCGTGGCAATGGCCTGGGCAATGAGCGGGCGGTTGGGTTTTTCGCTGATGCCTCGGGTCGAGTCTGATCAGGTGCAAGCCACCGTCACCCTGCCGATTGGCAGCCATATCAGCGTGAGCCGCGAGCTAAGCCAACAGCTCCTCGATGCCGCCGCGCAGCTCAGCGAGCAGGAAGAGACGCTCACCTTCAGCAGCACTCGCAGCAGCCTAGATGGCGAAAGCCTGGAAGTGCGTTTGGATATCGCGCCGGAAAGCCTGGACGCCTGGCCCCCTTCTCGCATCGCCCAGGAGTGGCGGGATCTCACTGGGGATCTGTTAGGCGCGCAGTCAGTGCGCTTTGAGTCTGACTTTGGCGGCCCCGGTAGCGGGGCGGCGCTGAGCCTGCGGCTCTCCCACCCCAATACCCAAGTACTAGAAGACGCCGCCGCAGGTTTGGCAGAACGGTTGGCAGAGTATGGCTTAACCGATATCGACAGCGGCCTGGGCGATGGCAAGCCACAGCTAGAGATGCGTCTCTCCGCCGAAGGTCGTTCACTCGGGCTAACCGGCAGCGACCTCGCCCAGGCGCTGCGCGGCCCGCTGCAAGGAGCCACGGCGGTGGAGCAGTTTATCGGCCGCCAGGAGGTGAGCGTGGAAGTGCGCTTGCCAGAGCAGTCGCGCAACAGCCTTAGCGAGCTATACCGCCTGCCGATAAGAACCCCCGACGGGATGAGCGTGCCGCTCTCTAGAGTCGCGGATATTACTCTGAGCCAAGCCTCCAGCAGCCTGCAGCGTATCGATGGGCGACGGATTATCACCGTCACCGCCGATTCAGAGGGCGACCAAGCGATTAACCAAGTGCTCGCCACCCTTCAAGAAGAGGTCTTTCCCACGCTCAGCAACACCTGGCCAGGGCTTGAAGTCAGTATGGGCGGCCGTCAACAGGATACCGCCGACAACCTCGCCACCCTGCGTAACGCCATGTGGCTGATGTTAGCCGCCCTCTATGCGCTGCTCGCTATTCCGTTCAGAAGCTACCTGCAGCCGCTGTTGGTGATGGCCGCAATACCGTTTGGCATTGTCGGCGCGGTGGGCGGGCATATGCTGATGGGCTTTGGGCTGTCGATCATCAGCCTATTAGGTATGCTAGCGCTCTCCGGCGTGGTGATTAACGATGCGCTGGTGTTGATCGACTACGCTAACCGTAAGCGACGGGAAGGCATGGCGCCTCGCGAAGCGATTGTGGCCGCCGCCACCCGTCGCTTGCGGCCAATTATGATGACCACGCTGACCACGTTCCTGGGGCTTGCGCCGATGATTCTGGAAACCTCACGCCAGGCACGCTTTATGATCCCCATGGCGATTTCGCTAGGCTTTGGCATGCTCTTCGCCACCATGATTCTGCTGCTGGTGGTGCCCTGCCTCTATTTAGGGCTGGAAAACCTGCGTGAACGGTTAAGCGCCCCACGCCAGCCTAGCCAGCAGGGCATAAACTAATGAGTAGATGGACCCGACTGCGTCAGTGGCGGCCCTCGCGGCTGGGACTAAAGCTGTTTGTGGCAATTTTAAGCGTTAACGTGGCCATCGCGGCGAGCGTGTTCCTGGCGGTCTCGTACAGCATCGACCGGGGGTTTTTAGAGTATCTCAACCAATCCCAAGAGCGGCGCGCCACCCTACTGGCCGATGGACTGATTACCCGCTGGGAAACCCAGGGCGACTGGGCTTGGTTAGAAGCGTCGCCTGATCGCTGGCCCTATATTGTGCGCTTTGAACTGGGCCAGGAGCATCGCGACCGTCCATCGCCTCTCGGCGAAGCTGAGGATTTTGCTCTGCGCGATAGCGAAGGGGATTATGTTGTACCACCTGCGGATGCACCGCGTGGCTCAATGGGCTGGCGCTGGCTGACGCTATACAGCGAAATGACCCAAAGCGGCCAGCGGGAAGCGATTGGTGCACTGGGTTTTCGCCCACCGCAGGAGATGATGGAGCGCATGGAGAGCCGCTTTCTGGAGCGCCAGCAGCGTAACCTCGTGCTTATCGTGATCTCGCTAGGGCTGGCCTCGCTGCTGCTGGCAGGCGGGCTCTCATGGTGGCTGGGTCGACGCACCCGCGCCTTGGCCGGTGCTACGTTGCGCTTAACCGAAGGCGACTACCACACCCGCCTGCCAGAGCGTGGCAAAGACGAGCTTTCCCGCCTTGCCCGAGATTTCAACGTGCTAGCCGCCACGCTTGAAGCCAGCCGTGAAGCCCGCGCCCGCTGGGTCTCGGACACCGCCCATGAGCTGCGCACCCCGCTGGCCGTGTTGCGCGGTGAAATTGAAGCCATGCAGGATGGCATCCGCCCGCTAAACCAGGAAAACTTAAGTTCACTGGCTCAGGAAGTGGCTCAGCTAGAGCGCTTAGTAGCCGATTTACGCCTGCTCTCCCAAAGCGATGCGGGCGCGCTGGATATCCAGCTTGCCCCCATGAATCTCAGCGAAAGCCTGGAAAGCCGCCTGAACGACGCCGACCGCTGGCTGGAAGAGAGCGGCCTGACCCTCACCACGGCCCTGGCCGATGATGTGATGATTCGTGGCGATGCCCAACGGCTGCGCCAGCTGTGGAGCAACCTGCTGGATAATAGCTGTGCCTACACCCAGCCGCCTGGAAAGCTGAGTGTTTCCCTTATCTGCGAACGGGGCGACGCGGTGATTACCTGGCAAGATAGTGCCCCCGGCGTTCCTGAAGAGGAGCTGTCACGTTTAACCGAGCGGCTCTACCGGGTGGAGGGTTCGCGCAACCGCGCCAGCGGTGGCAGCGGCTTGGGGCTTTCTATTGCCAGCGCGCTGGTAACGGCACATGGCGGCACGCTCACACCCAGCGCCTCGGCGCTGGGTGGCTTAACTTGGACCCTACGATTGCCACTGTTAACCGCCTCTTAAACGACCATAAGCGAGCTGACTATGTCTCAGAGTGATTCACATCCCGACGCATTACCTCAAGATGGTTTACCCCAGGACGCTTCCCTGCTGATCGTTGAGGATGAGCCCAAAATCGCCCGCCTCATGGCCGATTACTTACAAAGCAATCATTTTGCGCCCAGCATTATCAGCCACGGCAATGAGGTGATCCCCTGGCTCACTCAGCATTCGCCTGAACTGGTGCTGCTGGATGTCATGCTACCGGGCAAAGATGGCCTGACGCTGTGCCGGGAAATCCGTCAACAGTGGCCCAAGCTCCCCATTATCATGGTCACCGCCAAGGTAGAAGAGGTAGACCGGCTGCTGGGGCTAGAGTTAGGCGCAGATGATTACATCTGCAAACCTTTCAGCCCCCGTGAAGTAGTGGCACGTGTTAAGGCCGTGCTACGCCGCAGTCATGCCGCTGCACAGACAGCACCCTCCACCACCGCCCCCAAAGCGCCCGTCATGCTAGATGAAGAGGGCTGGCAAGCGCTGGCCAACGGCCAGGATTTAGGCTTAACAGCGGTCGAGTTTCAGTTGCTGCGCGTGATGATGCAGTCTCCAGGACGCATCTTCAGCCGCGAGCAGTTGATGGATCATATGTACCGCGACAACCGTATCGTTTCCGAGCGCACGGTGGATAGCCATATTAAGAAGCTGCGCAAAAAGATCACCGAAGCCCTACCCGACCAAGAGATCATTCGCTCGGTTTACGGGGTGGGCTATAAATACCAGCCCGAGGGTTAAGGGCCGCTTACTCAGGCTGTACGTGACGGTTCAAAAACGCAATACCCGCTTCAATGGCACTGCCGCGTAATAAGAAGCTAGTGAAATGGCCTCGGCCCCGTTGGAGGTAGAGCTCACTGGGTATGTCTTGGGCCTTTAGTGCAGCGTAGAAGTCGGTGGCGTGGTCGACCGGCACGAGCTGATCCCAACTGCCGTGAAACAGAAAAAACGGCGGCGCGTTCGCGGTGATTTGCCGTGCAGGGGATGCCAACGCATAGACTTCAGGCCGCTCGGCTCGGGTGCCGCCAATAAAATCGACGACTAGGCGGCCATCGTTAAATTTCAGCAGGTCGCTGGGTAAACCTCCTGCCAACACCGCTGCCAAGCGGGCGTGCTCGCCCCCATAGGGCTCTGCCAGCGGGCCTTCACTGCCTACAAGCGCCAGCAGGCTGACTAGGTGGGCACCGGATGAAAAGCCCACGCCGACGATGCGGTCGGGATCTACCTGCCATGTGGCAGCGTTAGCGTGAATCCAGGCCATGGCCTGCTGCAAATCATGCAGCTGCGCGGGGAAGCGGTATTCCGGCGCAAAGCGGTGTTCAATATTCACCGTGACATACCCCTGCGCCGCCAGCTGTTCGGCAATACCTTCCATATCTTCTGGGCCACGATTGCGCCAGCCGCCGCCATGTACCACAAGCGCCGCGGGGCGTAGCGCTTCGCTTTGCGACTCGGGCAGCAGTACGTAGGCATTCAAAGCTTCAGGCCAGGCCTCGGGGGTATAGCGCTGGGGCGTAAGATGGGTGAACGGCTGAGGGGTGCGCAGAGCATTCTGTTCAATGGCGGACGCACCCTGACTTACCTGGTGGGTGGCGCCGCAACCGCTAAGCAGCAAGGCCAGGGTGCCAAAGCTCACTATTCGGCGTAGGCCACTTAGATCTGGCATGCTTATCTCCTTTTGGGCGATTGGTATTGGTTCCCCTCACCGTTACCTGCCTCCGCAGCCTTTTTCTCTCTTTGAGAAGGTCACGGTTGTTGCACACTTTATGCAAACGATTTACACCAAGCCCGTTAATACTGACATCGTCAAATTACCATGTATTCACTAAGAACGAGGTATGCCATGAAGATGTCACTCCGCCAACTGTTTGCCCCAGCTCTACTTGCGGTTGCTCTTACCCCGTTAGCGTTTACCGCCCAGGCGGGCCATCACGAAGGCCAAGGAATGGACCGTGAAGCAATGATGGAGCGCATGGAAGAGCGTCGCCAGGAAGTGTATGAACGTGCAGAGCTAAGTGAAGATCAGCAAACGGCTCTTAATGAAGCCCACGCTGAGCACCGCGAAGCGGTTCTCGCCCTGCGTGAAGAACATCAAGCCCGTGTTGCTGAAATTCTCTCTGAACAGGAGCAGCAGGCACTGCGTGATGCAATGCACGAAATGCACGCTGAGTACCGTCAAGAGCATGGCCATGGAGAGCGAGGCAAGCGCGGCCACCATGACGATTCAGCTAATGAAATGGACGCAGAAGAAGCCGCTGCCGAGTAAGCGTTTATTTAGCGTCAAACCCACTCTACACGCCCAGCCTAGCTGGGCGTGTTTGTTTCTATACGCCTGTTAGCATCTTTTTTACCGCCCTGATGCGTTAGCCATTGGCTTGAAGTGAATGCCTAAACCGCGTATTTTATTTGAACGTTCATTCAAAAATAACGTATCACTCATCTTTGTCTTAACAACAGGAGTCCGCCTCCATGGCGAAAGACAACCCCGTTCTCCCCTCACGAGACCGCCTGAACCCCGTGGTTTTCCACGGCAGCGTCGCGGGGATTCTCGTGTTTCTTATCGTGACGATGCTGTTCACCGAACAAGCAGGTGCCTTTTTTGATGCGGGCCTTGCCTGGGTAAGCAAAACGTTTGGCTGGTACTACATGCTAGCGATCGTGGCCTATCTCGTGTTTGTGGTGTTCATCGGTATGTCGCGCTTTGGCAGTATTCGACTTGGGCCCGACCACTCCCGCCCTGAGTTTTCGTTGCTGTCGTGGTCAGCCATGCTGTTTGCTGCAGGCATTGGTATTGACCTGTTGTTTTTCAGCGTAGCCGAGCCGGTTGCCCACTACTTGGCACCGCCCGACTTAACGCCTGAAAGCCAAGAGGCCATGCGCAACGCCGTCGTGCAAACCTATCTGCACTGGGGCCTTTCCGGTTGGGGCCTGTACGTGCTGATGGGCATGGCGCTGGCTTATTTCAGCTACCGCCACCGCTTGCCGCTGGCCATCCGCAGTGCGCTCTACCCGCTGTTAGGCAAGCGTATTCACGGCCCAATTGGTAACGCGGTCGATATTACGGCGGTGATTTCTACCGTGTTCGGTATCGCCACCAGTCTCGGCATTGGGGTGATTCAGCTTAACTATGGCTTGAACTACATGTTCGACGTGCCTGAAACGCTGACCGTGCAAATCATCTTGATCGGCTTGGTTGTGATATTGGCCACCATTTCAGTGGTGACGGGCGTTGAGAAAGGCATCCGTCGTCTGTCTGAGTTCAACATGCTGTTGGCACTGGCATTGATGCTGTTCGTGCTGTTCTCTGGCGATACTCTTGTACTGCTGGATAAAGTCGTCAATAACGCAGGTGACTACCTTTCGGGCTTTGTGGCCGCAAGCTTTGATACTTATGCCTTTGCTGATGAGGGCGCTCAAGAGTGGAAGATGTGGTGGACGATCTTCTTCTGGGGCTGGTGGATTGCTTGGACGCCCTTTGTGGGTCTGTTCCTGGCGCGCATTTCCCGTGGCCGTACTATTCGTCAGTTTGTGGCCGGTGCGCTGTTTATTCCGCTGTCGTTCATGATGGTATGGATGTCGATTTTCGGTAATAGCGGCATCGAGCTGGTCGCTAACCAAGGCGTTGTCGAACTGGGTGAGCAGGCACTTAACTCGCCGCAAACCACGCTGTATACGCTGCTTGAGTACTACCCCTATGTGGGCATTACCGCCGCCGTCGTAACCGTTCTGGGTATCGTCTTCTTCATTACCTCAGCTGACTCTGGGGCGCTGGTACTGGCCAACTTTACCTCGATCTTGAGCGACGTGAACCACGATGCGCCGGTGAAGCTGCGCATCTTCTGGTCGGCGGTGATTGGCCTGATTACCGTGGCTCTGCTCATGGCAGGCGGTTTGAACGCCCTGCAAAGCGCAGTCGTGATTACGGCGCTGCCCTTCTCGGTGGTGATCTTCGCTATTATGGTGGGCACCTATAAAGCGCTGAAGCTGGAAGGCAGCAAAGCCGACGCTCGCCGTATGATTGCAGGCGGTGCCCCCGGCGGCGACTGGCGTGAGCGTTTGGACCGCGCGCTGGATACCTCTAACCGCGCAGGTGCCGCCGCGACCATTGAGCACTCGATTCGCCCCGCGATGACCCAGTTTGCCCAAGAGCTTGAGAGCCGTGGCCAAACCGCTAACGTCACCGAAGAGCAGGTTGAGGGGGAATCCCTGCCCAACCTAATGCTGCAGGTCGACTTTGGCGACGCCACCAGCTTTGTCTATCAGGTATGCCCGCATCGTATGCGTACACCGAACTTCATTCCCGCGGACGATGATTTCTACGTGCGTTTAGATGCGTACCTTGCCGAAGGTGGCCAGGATAAAGACCTCAACGGCTACACCCGTGGTCAGGTGATCGGTGATCTCGTGGCAGAGTACGAGCGCCACCTACACTTCCTTGCCCTGGCGGGTGGCCATGCGCAGGCAATGCCTGGCACCATCGGCGAACCGCCCGAAGATGCCCAGATGTAGCGGCATTAGCATTTAAACTGCAAACACAATCCCGGCCTGCGTGCCGGGATTTTTTATGCCACCACGTCAAGACTAACGCCTTGTTGTGAGAAACAAGACTCAGGCGTAGCGTTATAGCTCGTTTTCTTTATGGCTATTTCTTTATGGCCATTTCTTTATGGCTAGGGAGGGCTGCGCCATGTCTCGCGACCATCGTCCTTCGGGATATGTTTTCCCGATGCCCGGCAGTGCGCTTTTAAAGGCGTGGCGTGAAGGCTATACGTTGGGCAAGTTTAAACGC
>NZ_JAMZBE010000125.1:0-10429 GCF_024158645.1 Halomonas sp. 707B3 | reverse complement strand
AGGCTGGCGATGCGCTCATCGACCAGCTGGTACTCAGCGTTGGAGCCTTGGCGCGCAATGCTGCCCGCGTACCACACCCGGTCACCCGGCTGAAAGCGAGTGACCGCACTGCCGACGGCATCGACTACGCCCACCGCGTCGTAACCCAGCACGCGCGGCTCGCCGCCGTCGGGCAGCGCGCTCTTGCGCACCTTGGCATCCACCGGGTTAACGGAAACCGCACTCACCGCGACGCGAATATCGTGGGGCTCGGGGGTGGGCAGCGGAAGCTCAACGGCATGCAGGGCGTCTGGGTGGTCGATCGGTAGGCTTTTGGTAAACGCAAATGCTTTCATGGTCGCTCTCTAAAGGATGATGAATGTCGTCATCATGCCTGGGTGTCGTTTTATGAAAAAGAGGGCTAATGTAGCTAACAGTTTCTCATTTTCTTTGAAAATAAGGGCGCCATCGACCCATGCGTACCGATGACCTAAACGTGCTTGTCTACGCCGCCGAGCACGGCAGCCTTTCCGCTGCCGCGCGGGAGCTGGCGATTACCCCGGCGGTGGCTAGCGTGGCGATCAAACGGCTTGAAGATGCGTTAGGCACGCGGCTGCTGGTGCGCTCTACCCGCAGCTTGCGGCTAACGCCCGCCGGGGCGCACTATTTAGTCCATGCGAAAACGGCGCTGCGTGCCCTTGCTGAAGGGGAGAAAGAGCTGCACCGCGAGCGCCAAGAGATTGCGGGAGAACTCAGCCTTTCCATGCCGTCTGATCTAGGCCGCAACGTGCTGCTGGGCTGGCTTGATCGCTTTATGGCGCTGCATCCGCAGCTGCGCCTGCGGCTTCGGGTCAGTGACCGGGTGAGCGATCTGTTTCGCCAGCCAGTGGAGATTGCCCTGCGCTACGGCGTGCCGGAGGATTCCAGCCTGGTAGCCCTGCCGCTAAAAAGCGATAACCACCGGGTAGTGTGTGCAGCGCCAAGCTATATCGCGCGCCACGGCGAGCCTGCCACTCCAGATGAATTACGCCAGCACAACTGCCTCTGCTTCAACCTGGGCGAGCGGGTGCACAACCAGTGGCAGTTCGGCAGTGAGCGTATCAGCGTGCAGGGCAATCGAGTGAGCGACGATGCCGAGTGTGTGCGCCGCTGGGCGCTGGCGGGAGAGGGCATTGCCTACAAATCTCGCCTTGATGTTCAGGCAGACCTCGATGCAGGCCGCTTGGTGGCGCTGTTGGCCGCGTTTCCTACCGAGCCCGCGCCGCTGTATCTCGTCTGCCCGCACCGGCTGTCGCTCACGCCTGCCGTGGTCGCGCTGAAAGACTTTCTGATCGAACGGTTACAAGAGGACGCCAAGTGAAGAGCATCATCTATCCGCGAGGAGCTAGCCATGTTTGAGGGGTTTGAAAAACAGACACGCCGCGTTAACGGCGTCGATATTGCCTATCGGATGGGCGGCAACGGCCCGGCACTACTGCTGCTTCACGGCCACCCGCAGACCCATATGATTTGGCACAAAGTTGCGGGCACGCTTGCCCAGCACTTTACGGTGATTGCCGCCGACCTGCGCGGCTACGGCGATAGCGGTAAGCCGGATGACGACGCAGAGCACTTCAATTACGCCAAGCGCACCATGGCCGCCGATATGGCCGAACTAATGAGCGCGCTGGGGTTCGAGCGTTTCAAGGTGCTGGCCCACGACCGTGGCGCGCGGGTGGCACACCGCTTAGGGGTAGACCACGCAGCACGCGTCGAGCGCATGGTGCTTTTAGATATCGCCCCCACGCTGGCCATGTACCGTGGCACCAATGAGGCGTTCGCCCGCAGCTACTGGCACTGGTTCTTTCTGATTCGCCCCCAGCCGCTGCCAGAAATGCTGATTCAAGCCGACCCCGCTCAGTACTTAAAAAGCGTGATGGGCGCCCGCAGCGCGGGCATGGCACCGTTCGCCCCAGAAGCGCTGGCGGAGTACGAGCGCTGCCTGGCGCTTCCCGGCACGGCGACCGGCATCTGCGGCGACTACCGCGCCAGCGCGACTATCGATTTAGAGCACGATCAGGCGGATATCGATGCGGGTGTGAAACTGACCTGCCCCATCAACGTGATGTGGGGTGCCCAAGGCGCGATTGAAGCCTGCTTCGACGCTCTTAGTGAGTGGCGCAAGGTAGCGACGCAGGTAGAGGGCAAGGCGCTGCCTTGCGGACACTATATCGCCGAAGAGATTCCTGACGTGCTGTTAGAGGAAGCGCTGCCGTTCTTGCTGGATCCGCAATAAGCGATTCACGCGACTGCCCAAGACGAAGCGGGCAAAAAACTGGATAATGGCCGCCATTCGCCTGATGCGTTGGCGCTCAGGCACACTCATTACTCCGGACGCCCGCTTATGGAAATCAAAGTTAACTATCTCGACAACCTCCGCCTGGAGTCCAAGTTCGACGATTTTACGGTCATCTCCGACCAGCCGATTCGCTACAAGGGCGACGGCTCGGCCCCTGGCCCGTTTGACTACTTCCTGGCGTCGTCGGCCATGTGTGCCGCCTACTTCGTCAAGGTGTACTGCAACGCGCGCAATATTCCCACCGAGAACATTCGCCTGTCGCAAAACAACATCGTCGACCCGGAAAACCGCTACAAGCAGATCTTCAAAATCCAGGTTGAGATGCCGGAAGATATCTCGGAAAAGGATCGCGAAGGCATTCTGCGCTCCATCGACCGCTGCACGGTGAAGAAGGTTATCCAGACCGGCCCCGAGTTTCAGATCGAAGTGGTCGAGAACATCGACGAGGACGCCCAAGCGCTGCTGATGGGCGCGCCGGAAGGAGGCAGCACCTTTATCCCCGGTAAAGACCTGCCGCTGGAGCAGACCATTGCCAATATGAGCGCGATCCTTGCTGATCTCGGCATGAAGATCGAAATTGCTTCATGGCGCAATATCGTGCCCCACGTGTGGTCGCTGCATATCCGCGATGCGGCTTCGCCCATGTGCTTTACCAACGGCAAAGGCGCGACCAAAGAGAGCGCGCTCTGTTCAGCGCTGGGCGAGTTTATCGAGCGCCTGAGCTGCAACTTTTTCTACAACGATCAGTTCTTTGGTGAAGAGATCGCGGGCAGCGAATTCGTTCACTACCCTAACGAGAAGTGGTTCAAGCCGGGGCCGAATGACGAGCTGCCGAAAGGGATTCTCGACGAGCACTGCCTGGCGATTTACAACCCCGAAGGCGAGCTGGGTGGCTCGAACCTGATTGATACCAACTCGGGCCGCGAAGATCGCGGCATCGTTACGCTGCCCTTTGTGCGCCAAAGCGATGGCGAAACGGTCTACTTCCCCTCCAATCTGATTGAAAACCTGTTCCTCAGCAACGGCATGAGCGCGGGCAACACCCTGGTGGAAGCCCAGGTGCAGTGCCTTTCAGAAATTTTCGAGCGGGCGGTGAAGCGGGAGATCCTCGAACAGGAGTTGACGCTGCCCGATGTACCCCAAGAAGTGCTGGCCAAGTACCCGAGCATTGTCGAGGGCATTAACGCCCTGGAAGCTCAGGGCTTCCCCGTGCTGGTGAAGGATGCCTCCATGGGTGGGCAATTCCCGGTCATGTGCGTGACGCTAATGAACCCGCGTACCGGCGGCGTGTTTGCCTCCTTCGGTGCCCACCCAAGCTTTGAAGTGGCGCTGGAGCGCAGCCTGACCGAGCTGCTCCAAGGCCGCAGCTTTGAAGGCCTGAACGACCTGCCGCTGCCAACCTTCAACTCGCAGACCGTCTCTGAGCCCAACAACTTCGTCGAGCACTTCATCGACTCGGTGGGCGTGGTCTCCTGGCGCTTCTTCAGTGCCAAGCCCGACTTCGAGTTCAGCGAATGGGATTTCTCCGGCAGCAACGACGAGGAAGCCGAGACCTTGTTCGGCATTTTCGAAGAGCTGGGCGCGGAAGTGTACATGGCGGTGCATGAAGACTTAGGCGCGCCGGTCTGCCGCATTCTGGTACCTGGCTACTCCGAGGTGTACCCGATTGAAGACCTGATTTGGGACAACACCAATAAGGCGCTGGACTACCGCGAAGATATTCTCAATCTGCACCGTCTGGATGACGAGCAGCTCACCGATCTAGTCGAGCGCTTGGAAGAGAGCCAAATGGACGACCACGCCGATATCATCACGCTGATTGGTATCGAGTTCGACGAGAACACCGTGTGGGGCCAGCTGACCATTCTGGAGCTGAAACTGCTGGTCTACCTAGCACTTGGCCGCCATGAAGAGGCGCTGGACTGCGTGCAGATGTTCCTCCAGTACAACGACAACACCGTTGAGCGCGGCCTGTTCTACCAGGCGGTGAACGCGGTGCTGGAGATTGAGCTGGACGACGAATTGGAGCTGGATGACTACCTGCCCAACTTCAAGCGCATGTTCGGCGAAGCGACTATGGAGGCGGTCGTGGGTTCAGTAAACGGCAGCGTACGCTTCCACGGCCTCACGCCCACCAATTTGCAGTTAGAGGGCTTAGATCGCCACCATCGCCTCATCGAAAGCTACAAGAAGCTGCACGCAGCGCGAGCGGCAAAAGCGCGTATTGCGCGCATGTAACCTGTAGAGGAGATTGGGGTTGACGAGGCATTAAGTACTCCGTAACCTAGAAATTATCCACGCCTTAGGCAGTAAGCTTTCCCACATATCTCGGGATAAGCCGACCCCTAGGGCGTTTTTCGTTTGAAGAAGGAAAAGAAGCCATGCCTACAGCAATATTGATTGATGGTGGCTATTTTATTAAGCGTTTCAGGCGCATAGAGCCCTCCAATGCGTATGATGGAAAAAGAGCAGCTGATTGTTTGTTTCGGTGGGCGGTAAGTCACTTGCATGAGAAGAGCCGCCAGGGAAACAGTCAAACGAATCAACGGCGTGATTTGTACAGAATTTTTTTCTACGACTGCCCGCCCCTATCGAAAAAGATGCATAACCCTATTTCAGGGAAAGCCATCGACTTTTCCAAAACGCCAGAGGCGCTTTTTCGTAAAGAGCTGCACCAAGCCTTGTTGGGGAAACGCAAATTGGCAGTCCGTCTGGGCCATCTTTCGGATGATGCTCAGTGGACGCTTAAACCTGAAAAAATCAAAGCATTGCTAAAGCATAAAATATCGCTTGATGATTTGACTGAGAATGATGTGCGCGTTGATGTCCGGCAAAAGGGGGTCGATATGCGTATAGGAGTTGATGTCACTTCTTTGACGTTAAAAGGGCAAGTTGATCAAATTGTGCTTATGGCTGGTGACGCTGATTTTGTACCTGCTGCAAAAATTGCGAGACGCGAAGGTATCGATTTTATCCTCGATCCAATGTGGCAGACGATTCCCGCAGGATTGCACGAGCATATTGATGGGCTAAGAACGACTTGCCCGAAGCCAGAACTTCCTCTTAGGCGCCAATACTGATGAGAAGTTTTGTTTAGTCTTAAAAGAACAGTTAGTGAATTTTGTAAGTCCCTTAACGGTGCGTTGCCTTAAAAGGCCCGCACCGTTTTTTATGTGGTGCACTCTGGTGCAGTGATTGGCGCAGTGAGTGCAACCAACTGCACCGCTGCGCCAAATTTCATTGCAGGCTTGGCTTGGTACAACACTCTTCGCGCATCTCAATAGCAAAAAGACGCGGTCGTTAACGACGCAACTTCCATAACGCTCAATAATAACGCGGAGAGTATCCCATGCTCGATATGCTCAATGACCTCCTCTGGGGGAAGGTTCTACTCGTTTTACTGGTGGGAGTGGGGATCGGTTTTACCGTTGCCTCCCGCTTTGTGCAGTTTCGCTATTTCGGTGAAATGTTTCGCATCCTGGGCTCAGGACAAGCTTTCAAGCGTAATCAGCACGGCCACTTAAGCTCCTTCCAGGCGCTGGTGCTGTCGGTGGCTGGCCGTGTAGGCGGCGGTAATATCGCCGGGGTGGCCGTGGCAATTACGCTGGGCGGCCCAGGGGCGATTTTCTGGATGTGGCTGGTAGGCTTGATGGGCATGGCCACCAGCTTTCTGGAGTGTACGCTGGCGCAAACCTATAAAGAGGCCGAGGGCGACGGCACCTACCGTGGCGGCCCGGCGTACTACATCGTCAAAGGCTTGGGCAAGCAGTGGCGCTGGCTGGCGGCGTTCTACTCGGTACTGCTGCTGATTACCTTCGGCTTTGCCTTTACGGCCCTGCAGTCCTATGCCGTTGCCACGTCGTTTGGCGACGCCTTTGGCGTGCCGGTGCTGTACAGCGGTATCGCGCTGGCTATGCTGGTGGGGCTGATTATCTTTGGCGGTATCAAGCGTATTGCCCGTATTTCCGAGTATCTGGTGCCGTTTATGGCCGTGGGCTATATCGCCGTGGCGCTGCTGGTTATTGCGTTGAACATCACTGAGATTCCTGGCGTGATCGCGCTGATCGTGAAGAGCGCGTTTGGCCTGGAGCCGCTAGTGGGTGGCGGTATTGGCGCTGCCATCATGATGGGCTTGAAGCGCGGCCTGTTCTCCAACGAAGCGGGCCTGGGCAGTGCGCCCAACGTGGCCGCCGTTGCCTACGTGCCGCACCCGGCTAACCAGGGCATCGTGCAGGCATTCTCGGTGTTTATCGATACGGTGATTATCTGCTCGGCCACGGCGTTTTTGATTCTGCTTAGCGGCGTATACGACCCGGCCGCCGGAGCGGGCGTAGAAGGCATTGCGCTGACCCAGGCTGCCCTGGCAGACCACGTGGGCGAGTGGGGCCGTACCTTTGTGAGCCTGGCGCTGCTGCTGTTCGCCTTCAGCACCATTCTGTACAACTACTACCTGGGCGAGAATAGCCTGAACTTCTTCAGCCGCGATAACCAGAACCTGTTCAACGCCTTCCGCGTGGCGATTGTGCTGTTGGTGTGCTGGGGCGCGACCACGGATCTAGGCACCGTGTTCGGCTTTGCCGACGTAACCATGGGCCTCTTGGCGGTGGTGAACCTCGTAGCGCTGATCCTGCTGTTCAAGTGCGGCCTGCGGATCATGAACGATTTCGATAGCCAGCGCCGTCAGGGCATCAAGCAGCCGATTTTCGACGCCAATCAACACCCAGATCTCGACCTGGACCCTAAAGCGTGGGAACTGGAGCCCGAAGAAGCCGAAGCGCTGAAGCAGCGCTTGGAAAGCGCGCCGGCGAAGTAAGTTCGTTTCTGTTCACTCGACTGTAATCAGGTAAGGAGCGCTCATGCCCCGCGTCCTCATGCTCTACACTGGCGGCACCATTGGTATGCAGCCATCGCCCCAGGGGTACGTGCCCAGCGCGGGGCTGGCCGAGCGCTTAGCGGCGCATCTGGCCTTGGGCGACCCTTATCGGCTGCCTGCTTTCGATGTGGTGGAAATGCAGCCACTGATCGATAGCGCCGAGCTGATGCCCGAGGCGTGGAATCGCCTCGTGGCCGTGCTGGAACGTCACTGGCAGCACTACGATGCGTTCATCATTCTGCACGGCACCGATACCATGGCCTATAGCGCTGCGGCGCTGTCGTTTATGCTCGGTGCGTTAAACAAGCCAGTGATCTTCACCGGCTCTCAAATTCCGCTGGGTGAGCCAAGAAGCGACGCGCTGAACAACGTGGTCAGCGCGCTACAGCTGGCCGCTCATCCGGCCACGCCCTGCGAAGTGAGCCTGCTCTTTCATGACCGGCTGCTGCGCGGCAACCGCGCCCGCAAGGTGCGCACGCAAGGTCTGGATGCCTTCGATTCTCCCAACTTCCCTTGGCTGGCCGAGATAGGCATTGGCATGATCTTCCCCCAACCGTCGGCGCTGCTCAGCGGGGAGCCCAGTTTTTCACCCCTTCAGCTAGACGACGAAGCGGTGGCGGTACTGCCGCTGCATCCTGGTATGTCGTTAAGGCGTGCTAAAGCGCTGCTGGAAGATGCCACTCTCAAAGGATTGGTGATCTCAAGCTACGGCGTGGGCAATCCGCCAAGCTTTGAAGGTGAACTGCTAAACGCCATGCAAGCCGCTAACGAGCGGGGTGTGGCGCTGCTCAACATCACCCAGTGCGCCCAAGGCGAAGTCGTGCAAGGCGCCTACGCCACGGGGGCGGCTCTCAATCAAGCGGGCGTGATCGCCGGGGGTGATATCACGCTGGAAGCTGCCGTCGCGAAGCTTACCGTGCTGCTTGGCCAAGGGCTTTCTGGGCCAGCGCTGCGCAAAGCGTTGAGTGCGCCCATGCGCGGCGAGGCGACGGCCCGTTAGCGGGACGTTACGCTCAGTGCGGTCACGGTCAGTAAGATAATCCCCATGCCGACCATCTGAATCATCTCCAAATTTTCACCCAGCACCGCCACCCCAAACAGCGTGGCGGTGACCGGCTCGACCATGGCCACCATGGACGCTAACGCCGGAGCGGCGTGTTTGATGCCTACCACGTAGAGCAGAAACGACAGGCCCGCGCCCAAAATACCCAACGCCACAAACAGCGGAAGCTCTGGTGCGCTGACCACGCTAATGGTTTGAGACAGATCGGCTGGCACAATCAGAACGACGGCCAGCACCGTGAAGGCAATCGAAAGCACGGCGGAGGGGCTGCCATGGGGCGCGGCGTATTTGAAACCAAAAATGAACAGCGCGTAGGAAAGCCCCGCCAGTAGACCCGTGGCGACGCCCATCAGCGACAGGTCACCTGCGCCAATGGCGTACAGCTTGGTCAGTAGCACCACGCCGACCATGACCAGCGCGATCGCAAGCCACTTAACGGCCGTCGGGCGCTCGAGCTTGAGCGCAAACGAGGCGAGATAGACAAACACCGGAGCGCAGTACATCAAGGTAGCCGCCACCGCCACGCTGCCGTGGTCGATACTGAGAAAGTAGAAGGTAAAGTTGCCCGCCACCCCCAGGCCTGCCACCACTGACCAGAACCACAGTGGCCGACTGGCCAAACCGCGCCCGCCGCGCTGCAATAAAAGCCAACCCAGCGCAAAGAGCAACCCCACAAAACCACGGTAAAAAGAGACGACCGCGGCATCCCAACCGCTGTCTAATAAAATACCCGCGATGCCTCCGGAAATCCCCCAGAAGAACGCCGCGAGCGCAATCAACATCGTGCTAGCGCCTGGCATGATTCACCTTTCGTCCATGAATGGTTTGGCGTGGCCTTGAAAGGTAGACGCTGTCACCAGTGAACGAAAGCGTAGGAGTCACTTCTTAACCAAAGAACCAGTAACACACAACAATTGCGGTAGTAATGCCCGCCGCGTCGGCTACTAACGCGCAGCCCAAGCCGTGGCGAATGCGGGTGATGCCTACGGCACCGAAGTAAACCGCCAGCACATAAAACGTGGTTTCGGTGCTGCCTTGGAAGGTGGCCGCCAGTAGCCCAGGGAAGCTATCGACACCAAAGGTGTTCATGGTTTCGATCATCATGGCACGGGAGCCACTGCCGGAAAGGGGCTTCACAAAGGCGTTGGGCAGCGCATCCACAAAGCGGGTGTCCCAGCCGATGCCTTCTACAAGCCAGCGGATACCGCCAAGCCCGGCATCCAACACCCCGCTGGCGCGCAGCACACCCACCGCGACCAGCATGGCAATCAGGTAGGGCAGCAGGGTGATGGTAAAGCTCAGGCCCTCTTTAGCCCCTTCGATAAAGGCGTCGTACACCTTCACTCCGCGAAGCGCGCCAACCACCAGAAACATCATCACAATGCTAAACAGGGTCAGATTGCCCACCAGCGTTGAGGCCGCCGCCAGCGCCTGAGCGGACATCCCCGCTAAAGTGGTGATCAATAGCCCTAACGCTAACGCAGCCGCCACTAAATAGGCCAACACGACAGGGTGCCAGAGCTTTAAACGCTGCATCACCGCTACCGCCAACAGCCCAGCCAGGCTAGAGGCGCTTGTCGCTAACAAGATCGGTAAAAATACCAGCGTGGGGTCGGCGGCACCTTGCTGGGCGCGATACATGAAAATGGTGACGGGCAGTAGCGTGAGCGACGAAGTATTAAGCACCAAAAACAGGATTTGCGCGTTGCTGGCGGTCTCACTGCTGGAATTAAGGCTTTGCAGCGAATGCATCGCTTTGATGCCAATCGGCGTGGCGGCGTTATCCAGGCCCAGAATATTGGCTGCGAAGTTCATGCTGATCAGCCCCATGGCCGGATGACCACGAGGCACCTCTGGCATCAAGCGACAGAACAGCGGATCGAGCACCCGCCCCAGCAGTCGTATCAACCCCGCCTTTTCGGCAATCGAGAGAAACCCGAGCCACAGCGTCATGGTGCCCAGTAGCACCAGGATAATATCGACGCTCACTTCCGCCATATCGAACAGCGACTGCACCAAGCGGGCAAACACTTCGCTATCGCCACCCACCAGCCACTGCCAGAGCGATGCCGCAAAGGCGGCAATAAAGAAGCTTAACCAGATTCCGTTGAGCATGGCGGGTGGGCGTCCTTGGTCATAAAAGAGGGTATGCGTTTGCTGCGTATCCTAACCAAGG
>NZ_JAMZBE010000124.1:0-10495 GCF_024158645.1 Halomonas sp. 707B3 | reverse complement strand
GTGTTCACCACCAGCGAGCTAACACGCGCCTCAAACCCACGGCGCTCCCGCTCCGCCTGGGCCAGTTGCAACCCCAAAGCTTGAACGCCGCTTAATTCGCCCTGCGCTTTAAGGCGCTCGTACTCTACCAGCGCCGCCTGATGCGGCTGGCGATCCGTCAACATACCGCCCAGGGCTAACGCCGATTTTACGACTCCTACGCGGGCATCAAAACGGTCGTCCGGGTCGTTGGCTTCGCTGGCTTGGTAAGCATCAAACGCAAGGCTTGCGGCATAGATGCCCGTCCAACCCGCATCCCACCACTGCGCGTGCTGGGCCCCACGCTCAAACACCTCATCGTAAGCTGCCCAATCGGCACTGGTTTGTGCCTGAGCAGGCAGCGACAGCAGCAGCGCCGCCCCCGCCGCCAAGGTACCCCGTGAAAGTTGACGTAAGCGCATAACAGAACACCTAAAAGCCGTGAATTAGCATTAAGCGTAGCACGACGATAGCGCAGGGCCGGGGTGAATCAGACGGGCTAAGAATGGCGAAGATTAATGGCGTTATAAAGCGAAGGATGATTAGATAGGAGCATAAAATAAAGATTAGGGAGGTAACGGTGACTTACTATCGTTATTGGGGGAAGGCAAAAGCCAAGGGGGAAGCGGTAGAATGTCATTTACTGCCTTACCACAGCCTGGATGTAGCGGCTGTTGGTTGGTTACTGCTTTCACCTGATAGACCGCTAACGCAACGCCTAGCAGCGCAGCTAAGTTTAGAGCCTAAGCAGTTGCGTAACTTGCTAGTTTTTTGGCTAGGCTTGCACGATATCGGTAAGTTTTCACGCTCCTTTCAAGGTCTTTTTCAGCCTTTATCGAGCCTGGGGCTGGCTCCTCCTGTCGCCCAATACACCTATACACAACGCCATGACCGCTTAGGGGCCGTCATTTGGGATGCCAAGTGGCCTGATTGGTTTGAAAATGGCACGTTACAGTGGCCTGCTGGATGGGGCCGCACTGAGCGAAAGGCGCTTCGCATAGTTCTCCCTGTTCTTACGGCTCCTTTCTTTGGCCACCATGGCCAGCCAGTGAACGCAGGAAGCATCGAAGTAGATACGTTTTTTTGCAGCGACGAATATTCAGATGACCTAGAAGCATCACGGCAGTTTATTGCTGATTGGGCCAATATTGTGCCGCCTGATTGGCCTGTAGAGCATTTATGTTCTGAAGAGTGGGTTTATGCGCTGCAAACGCTTAGCTGGAGCATTGCAGGCTGGGCGACATTAAGTGATTGGCTCGGCTCGAATAAAAATCACTTTCCTTATCTGCAAGAAAAGCTTCCTCTCACTGATTATTGGCAAATCGCTTTAGCCAATGCTGAAAAAGCGCTGCAGGAAACAGGCTTTAACAGCATTTCCAAACCATTACCTTACGCAGGTATGACCGACTGGTTTGGCAAACAATCCATCAAGCCAACACCCTTGCAGCAAGCTGCCGAGACAATAGAAATCGCAGATATGCCGCAGCTATTTATCTTGGAAGATGTTACGGGTGCAGGGAAAACGGAAGCTGCCTGCATTCTTACCCAGCGCTTGTTAGCGGCAGGCCACGGCGATGGGCTCTATTTTGCACTGCCCACCATGGCAACTTCTAACGCGATGTATTCACGGCTAGGCAATTTGCATCGACGCTTTTATACCGCTGAATCTTCTCCTTCTTTTGTTCTCGCCCACGGTGCGCGTGACTTAAACGACGATTTTATCGCCGCCGTTGCCACATCTCAGCCTACCGATTTGGATTACACCGCTAGCGAACTGTCGGCTACCAGTCGCTGCAATCAATGGCTAGCAGATTCACGTAAAAAGGCGCTGCTAGCGGAAGTGGGCGTAGGCACCATCGACCAAGCGTTAATGGCCATTTTGCCGTTTCGCCACCAATCGCTGCGTTTATACGGGCTGGCGCGCAAGGTGCTCGTCATTGATGAGGTGCACGCCTACGACAATTACATGCAAACACTGCTCAGCCAACTGTTGGCTTACCATGCCCGGCAAGGCGGTAGCGCTATTCTGCTAACGGCCACGCTACCCCATGCCATGCGCAGTGCCTTAATGGCGGCTTGGCAAACGGGGCTTGGACAGCCGACAACGCAACCGCAAAAAGATGATTTTCCGTTATTGACCCATGTGAGTGTAGGGCAGCCGTTGGAGTTGCCTCTGGGCTCGCGCACAGAGGTGTCCAGAAGCGTTGAAGTCGCTTGGTTAAACGAAGAAGAGCAGGCGATAGAGGCGGTGCTGGAAGCAGTGGAGGCCGGTGAGTGTATCGCTTGGGTGCGCAATACAGTAGATGACGCTATTCGCGCATTCGAAGCCATCGCCGCCCGACACCCTGACCCAGAGCGCTGCCTGCTGTTCCACAGCCGCTTTGCCATGGTGGATAGGCAACGCATTGAGTCCCAGGTCATTGAGCGTTTAGGCAAAGACTCAACGCCTGATATACGCAAGGGGCAAGTGTTGATCAGTACCCAGGTATTTCAGGAGTCTCTCGACTGCGATGTCGATGTGATGATCAGCGATATTGCCCCTATTGATCTACTTATCCAGCGGGCAGGACGCTTACAACGCCACCAGCGTGGTGAACGCTGCCTGCCGCGCCTGCTGGTACTAGCACCGCCTTGGGCAGATGACCCCGATGAACATTGGCTCAAGCGCACGCTGCCCGGCACTCAGGCGGTTTACCGCGACACATCGTTAAGTTGGTTAACCCAGCGGGTACTGCGTCGCCTGGAAGCAATCCGTATGCCCGAAGAGGCGAGAGATCTCATTGAAAGTGTTTATGGCGCTGTATCTGACGATATTCCTGATGCCCTGCAAGCAGCGCGCTACGAGCAAAAGGGAATGCAGAGAACGGCGGGCTCAATGGCTAATTTCAACGCGCTCAACCTGGAAGAGGGCTATATAAAAAGCGATCAGTGGCAGGAAGAACAAGAGATAGGCACAAGGTTGGTAGATGAGCCTACGGTTAATGTCGTGCTGCTGTCACTCACCGACGATAACGAGCTGGCGCTGTGGGCGGGAGAGAGTCGCCATGCCGATATGCTCAGCCAAGTAAAGTTACGCCAGAGCCAAGCGACAAAGCTCACATCCCTATCAGGCCGCTATGAAAGCCAATGGCTTACCCTTCAGGAGCGCTATAAAGCGCTGAAGTATACCCAGCCCTGGCTGCCCAGCGATGATCCTAATGGCGACTACGACACCCAGTGGGGAGTTAGGTTGGGCAGTAAGGAGCCAGCGCCATGAATCTTTCAATGTTCGCTGGGTTGAAAGCTCATGGCTTCTTCGAAGCTGTACAGGCACTGCTCCGGGAATTCCTGCGGCTCTCGGTCAGTTTCAATCGCAGCGGCACGGCGAGCATCGTCATAAGCCTCGCTCATCAGCTCTGGCAGAGATGCCTTCAGGCTAGGGTTATCTTTCAGCAGGCGATTCACCTTGGTTTGAGCATCCTGAATCGTCAGCCGCCAACTACGCGAACGCCGTTCCGGCTGGTGATCCCACTTCAGCAGGTGCATCAGCAAGCGGGCCAACTGGCTAATCAAGGCGCGTCGCTCGCTTTTCCCCATGCTCTCAATCTCCTCGGCAAGATGCTCCAAATCCAGCTTGTCCACTTTTCCAGCGCGAAGGAGCCCGGCCTGTTCAAGCGCCCAGGCGTAGGCATCCTGCTCGTAATGAATCGCCATTTTCCTGATCCTCTCCGCCTTATGACTAATCCTAATATTTTTCAGTGTAAACGAAGCGCCGACACCAGACGACACTATCGAGGTGTACATGAATTTACTTGAAGACTCCTGGCTACCCTTTCTATTGAGAAATGGGAAGGTAGAGTATCGCCCTCCCTCTGCGTTAGCCGATCCCGACGTCATCAACCTCGCCCTGCCGCGAGCAGACTTTCAGGGGGCGGCCTACCAGTTTTTGATCGGCCTGCTACAAACGGCGCTGCCGCCGAAAACCCATGACGACTGGCTTGATTGGTTAATGGAGCCACCCAGTGTTGCAGCGTTGGATAAAGCATTCGCGCCTTTCAGTAGCGCTTTTGAGCTGGACGGCGATGGCCCCCGCTTTATGCAGGACCTTGATCCGCTAGACGATGTGAAAAACGCGACCGTCAGCGGTTTATTGATTGATGCTCCTGGCGCTAACGGCATCAAAAATAATACTGACTTTTTCGTAAAGCGTGGTCGCGTTGAGGGTATGTGTGATACCTGCGCGGCCATAGCGCTCTACACCATGCAGATTAACGCCCCTGCGGGCGGCGCTGGTATCCGTGTGGGCTTGCGTGGCGGGGGTCCGCTGACAACGCTGGTGATGCCGGAGTCATCAGATGCCAGCCTGTGGGAGCGGCTGTGGCTAAACGTCGTTACACAGAAAGAAGCCACCCAGAAAGGGCAGCAGTGGACAACACCGCACCCCGAAGAACCATCGCTCTTTTTCTGGATGGCCAATACGCGGGTAAGCGATAAAAAAGGCACCGAGGTGCTACCTGAAGATACCCACCCCCTTCACGCTTACTGGTCAATGCCGCGCCGCTTTCGGCTGCTATTTGAAGAAGCAGATGAATGCCCATGTGATATTTGCGGACGAAAAAACCAGCGAGTAGTGCGCGAACTTCGCGCTAAAAAACAGGGGGCCAACTACGACGGACCTTGGCTACACCCGCTAACACCCTACCGACGTGACCCCAACAAGCCCAATGAACTGCCGCTTTCCAGTAAGGGCCAGCCGGGTGGGCTTGGCTATCGCCATTGGTCAGGCTTTGTACTGAACGATGAAGAAAGCAGTGGCGCAATCGCGGCTGCGGCGCTGAAAAGTTACATCGACAAACAAAAGCTAGTGACACAAGAGCGAGCGCATGGCGAAGACATTCAGGCGTTGCTGAGGCAAGCGCGTCTATGGGTGTTTGGCTACGACATGGACAATCTGAAGCCGCGCGGCTGGTATAGCATTGAAATGCCCCTAGTGGAAATACCACAAGGCCAGCAGGAAAAGCTACGTGCCTGGGTTCAACAACTGACCGAGCTGTCGCGCAATATCGCTTGGATGGTGCGTACCCAAGTTAAAAACGCTTGGTTCTCACGGCCATCGGATGCCAAGGGCGATATGAGCGCCATTGATAACCAGCTTTACGATGCCACCGAGCCTGAATTTTTTAAAGTGTTGCTAGCGCTTCAGCAGGTGCTGCAACAAGACTTGCCGCCACCGCATATCCCTCCTGACATTGCTGAGCGTTGGTACTTCGCCCTTAAGCGTGAAGCCATGCGTGTATTCGAAGACCTAGCCCTAAGCGGTTCCCAGGAAAGCATGGATCTTGAACGTGCTACGGCTGCCCATCGGCAGCTGCAAAGCTTTCTTGGCGGCAAGAGCAAAGGTAGCAAAGTGGTAAGTAACTTTATCCAACAGGGTGATTTTGACCCCTCCGCGAAGGCCAAGCGTAATGCGGCCTCTGCTGCAACAACGACAGGAGACGCCTGATGAGTGATGTGGAGACGCCGGAAACAATCGAAAAAGAAGATATTTTGTCCGAGGCGGAGAAAAAAGCGCTCGTCGCTTTGAAGTTGGAGGAAGCCGCCGCCCTGCGCCGCTGGTGGCAGCGGTTGACGTTAACCCCACAGGCTTTGAAAGCATTCACCCCCCAGCCACCACTGCCCCGTGGTGTACGAGCGGTACTGCGCCGTTGTGATACCGCCGAGGCCGCCATGTTAACCCAAGGTTTTCGTGAGCTATGGGCGATGCTGCCGGAAGCGACGAAACAAACGGATTATCGCGATGAAAAGCTACAAGTGTGGGCATGCATTGCGTTAATCGCAGCGGAGTTACGCGAAGAAAAGAAGGGCGCATCGTTGGCCTTACGCCTTGGTCAGCAAAAAGAGCAAACCGGGAAACCGCTGATGAGCGAGCTGCGTTTTCAACAGCTACTTTCCTGCCGAACGCCTGAAGAGTTTATCCAGCGCTTACGACGGGCGCTGGCGCTTGCAGATAAGAAAGATATCAGTGTCGTGCTGCTAGCGAGCGTTATCTCACTCTGGTGGCAGGAGCATCGTGGACGTTTATCTGCCAAGCCTACTCACCGTCTTGGGTTTGTACTGGCAAATGACTATTTTGCTGCAACGTCTCGCTATAGCCATGGCAGCGACTGATTTTTACGACTGACGATCAACCTTTCTAGCTTCATATAGACATCACGAACGGAGTTATTTATGAGCCACTTTATTCAACTGCACCTGCTGACTTCTTATCCGCCCGCCAACCTCAACCGCGATGATTTAGGTCGCCCCAAAACTGCTTTGATGGGTGGCGCTAAGCGCCTACGTGTTTCATCGCAAAGCCTCAAGCGTACTTGGCGTACTTCTGCACTCTTTGAAGAAGCACTGGCGGGGCATGTGGGTACGCGCACCAAGCGTTTAGGCTCTGAAGCCTATAAAGAACTGAAAGAAAAAGGGCTGGATGAAAAAACTGCAGCGGCGAGCGCAGAAAAAATAGCGGGCGTATTTGGCAAGCTGCGTAAAGTAGAAAAAGGCGAAGCTAAAGAGTTTGAGATTGAACAATTAGTGCACGTTGGCTTGGAGGAGCGCCAAGCGATCAGCGCATTGGTTGAAACGCTGGCGGCAGAGAAGCGCGAGCCAAACGATGATGAATTAAAGCTCTTGCGTCACAAACCTGCCGCCGCCGATGTGGCGCTGTTTGGTCGTATGTTAGCAGCGGTGCCTGAATATAACGTCGATGCCGCCTGCCAAGTCGCCCACGCGATTACTGTGCATGCTGCCGAAGTGGAAGACGATTACTTTACCGCTGTTGATGACTTAAATACGGGTGATCAAGACCGGGGTGCGGCGCATATTGGCGAATCGGGTTTTGGTGCTGGACTGTTCTACCTCTATATCTGTATCGATCGCCAGCAGTTGGTTGAGAATCTGCAGGGTAATAGTGAGTTAGCTGACCAAGCGATTGCTGCACTGGCAGAAGCCGCTGTCAAAACCTCCCCCAAAGGTAAGCAAAACAGCTTTGGTTCCCGCGCCCACGCGAGCTATGTGCTGGCGGAAAAGGGCAACCAGCAGCCGCGCTCACTTTCCACCGCTTACCTGCGGCCCGTGACAGGACAGGATCAAACGCTTGATGCAATTAAGAGCCTGGAGCGCCAAGCGCAAGCGTTTGATGATGCTTATGAAGCAGGTGCCGATAGCCGTTTCGTCATCAGTGCTGAGCCTGACTATGAAGGACCGCAGCTAAAAGGTGAGGTTAAGAAAGGCAATCTTGCTGAACTGATCGCTTTCTTAAAAACCGACCAGTAAGGGGGCGGCATGACCGACTATCTTATTTTTCGGCTCTATGCGCCGCTTGCCAGTTGGGGGGAGGCTGCCGTTGGTGAGACGCGCCCTACGGCGACTTATCCGGGTAAAGGGGCTGTTTTGGGATTGCTGGGGGCCGCCCTAGGTCTTCGTCGTGATGACGATACAGGCCAAATGCAGCTGCGTGAAAGCATTGCCATGGGCGTAAAACAGTACACCCCCGGTATGCTGATGCGCGACTACCACACGGTGCAGATGCCCGCCGCACAGTCAAAAGTGAGCTATCACACCCGCAAAGAAGAGCTAAACGCGCCGCGTGATGTGCTGAAAACGATCCTCTCAAGCCGGGATTATCGCTGTGATGGCCTATGGACAGTAGCCGTATGGCTAACGCCAACAGCAACCCTCACGCTTTCTGAACTTGAGCAAGCGCTAAAAACGCCCCATTACCCGCTTTATTTAGGGCGTAAATCCTGCCCGCCCTCTGCGCCACTTGCACCTCAATTACGGCAGTGCGCCACGCTTAAGGAAGCCCTGGATGTGGCGTTTCCTAAGCTGGCGGTTAACTGTCAAGAAGACAGAAAGGCACTGCGTTTTCCCGATGAAGCGTTATACGTATGGGAAGGCGAGGCGAGCGGTTTAGATGGCAGCCAAGTGGCAGAGTACAACGATGTATGGGATTTGCCGCTAAATCGACGCCGCTGGCAGTTTGGCCCTCGGTTAGAGTTTCGCCGTTCAGTGGCAGCAGAGGAGGCACGCTAATGTATCTCTCCCGCGTACGTGTGGACTTGAACGGACTGTCTCGCGAAAAGCTGTTTGATGTGATGAATGCAGAAGCCTATACCGCGCATCAGCTTTTGTGGCAGCTATTTCCCGAGTATGAAGGCCCTCGCCCGTTTCTTTTCCGGCAGGAAATAGAAGAAGCCGAAGAGGGTAGAGCCATAAAAGGGTTACCGCTCTTTTATGTTCTTTCAGACCGCGAACCTGTATCAGTGGCAGGCTTACTTACCGCAGAGAGCAAACCTTACGCACCAGAGCTTAACGTGGGCGATAGGCTGGCATTCCGCCTGCGTGCTAACCCCACGATGGCAGTGCATGTGCCGGGGCAACGTGGCCAGCGCGCCGATGTGTTAATGGCCGCCAAAAAGCCATTCCCGCCGGGGCAGCGTACTAGCCCAACCTGCGTTGATGCGATGAATAGTAAGGCCCGCGAATGGCTCGAAAGCCGTGCTGAAACGTGGGGCTTTCGCCTACCGGTTACGCCTGAGCTAGGTGCCTACCGCCAACACGTATTGAACAAAGGCAGTGGAAAGCCAGTTCAATTCTCGACGGTGGACTATGAAGGCCTGCTAGAAGTTACCCATCCAGGAAAGCTGATCGAAACCATGGCTCACGGCATTGGGCGCGCCAAGGCATTCGGTGGAGGTTTGCTACTATTGCGCCGACCTTAGGAGACAACATGGGCTTTATTCCGCTAAAGCCCATTCCCGAAAAAGATCGGATGTCGATGATCTTTATCGGGATGGGTCAGATAGACGTGCGCGACGGTGCTTTTGTCGTTATTGACGAAGTAAATGGCGAGCGTATGCATATTCCGGTTGGTTCAGTAGCCTGCTTGCTGCTGGAACCGGGCACACGGGTTTCCCATGCCGCCATTAAGTTGGCGGCAACGGTAGGCACGCTACTGATTTGGGTAGGCGATGCTGGCGTACGGCTCTATAGCGCCGGGCAACCGGGCGGCGCACGGTCAGACAAATTGCTCTACCAAGCCCAGCTGGCGCTAGATGAAAAGCTGCGCCTAAAAGTGGTGCGCAAAATGTTTGAGCTGCGTTTTGGTGAAGAGCCACCTTCTCGTCGCAGCATCGAGCAGTTACGCGGCATGGAAGGTGCAAGAGTTCGTAAAACGTATCAACTGTTAGCCAAACAGTACGGCGTTAAATGGAACGGACGCCGTTACGACCCAAAACAGTGGGATGCCTCGGATGTTGCTAACCAATGCCTATCCGCAGCAACGGCCTGCTTATACGGAATTACCGAAGCCGCTATTTTGGCAGCAGGCTACGCCCCAGCGATTGGATACCTGCACACCGGCAAGCCGTTGAGCTTTGTGTACGATATTGCCGACATCGTGAAGTTTGAAACGGTGGTGCCTGCGGCGTTTAGGGTTGCTGCACGTAATCCGCCTATGCCGGAAAGAGAAGTCCGTATCGCTTGCCGCGATGCATTCAAGCAATCCCGCATACTCCAGCGCTTAATCCCCATGATCGAAGATGTGCTTGCCGCTGGTGATATTCAGCCGCCACCGCCAGCACCCGACGCAGTGCCGCCTGCGATACCAGAACCACCTTCGGTCGGCGATGCAGGGCATAGGAGCGGATAAATGGCGATGCTCGTAGTGGTTACAGAAGCCGTGCCCCCACGCCTACGTGGCAGGTTAGCAGTGTGGCTTTTAGAGATCAGAGCTGGTGTTTACGTGGGTGTTGTTAGCAGGCGCATTCGCGAAATGATTTGGGAACAGGTCGAAGCGCTAGCTGAAGATGGCAACGTCGCCATGGCCTGGGCCAGCAACCATGAATCAGGGTTTGAGTTCCAAACTTACGGTGAAAACCGCCGAGAACCCATCGACCATGATGGTTTGCGTCTGGTGCGCTTTTTACCACCACAAGTTAACTAGCTGATTTTATTTGATCTTTAATAATTTAGCCTGATTAAAAGTAAGCAAAATAGCTGGTGGATTTTTTATCTGCTATTTTCTTCTTGTAGATCAATTATCTACAACAAGTCCGATCCCCGCGCCTGCGGGGATGAACCGGCAAGGATGCAATGAAGGCCAAAGAAACGCCGCCGATCCCCGCGCCTGCGGGGATGAACCGGCATTTTGCAGCCGGGTGAGCTCACCTACACCCCGATCCCCGCGCCTGCGGGGATGAACCGTCGTTGTGGTTTATGTCGTCTTTTTTATAGCCCCGATCCCCGCGCCTGCGGGGATGAACCGCTGCTCGTATCTAGGTTTAAAGCCATTGCGGCCCGATCCCCGCGCCTGCGGGGATGAACCGCGGGTGGCTCGGTGGTCTTCGTCTGGATCCCACCGATCCCCGCGCCTGCGGGGATGAACCGCCCGGTTTGCGGCGATAGTGGCCCCGGATGGCCCGATCCCCGCGCCTGCGGGGATGAACCGGTG